>CAXGRO010000015.1:0-23732 GCA_964012055.1 uncultured bacterium | reverse complement strand
GCCGGCCGGAATGCTCGACAACAGCAACCCCCCCGACGAACTGGTCTGCACTTCCACCGTATCGGAGGTAGCCGTATTGGCGTCGTTGGCGCTTTTGTAAATAATGTCCGTGATGTCGATCGTACTGCCCGGCAAACGCAAGTGCACATCCAGCAGCGTCGCGTGATTGCCGTTGCCAATGCCGTTGGAGCGCCCCTCCAGCAACACCGTGGCCTGCAAACGCCCCCGCGGCAAAACCTGGACCCGCGCCGTTTGCAGCGACATGCCCGTGCTCTTCTTCAGCGGCACCGTGCTGCTCACCACGCTAAAGGCGGTGTCTTCGTCAAACTTCAGCGTGCGCACGCCCCTCAACCCGCTCTTCACCACCACCTGAAAACTGGCCAAGGTTACCGGCGCCGTAGCAGTGCCTACCACTGCACCGCCGGGTTCGTTCTTGGCAAAGCGCAACTGGGTGCCCACGGTCTGGTTTTCCACCACCGTGCCGCCGCTAAACACATTGCCGGAATCGGTAAAAGGCGACCCCGAATTGACCACGCTAAATAAACTCGTGCCCAAATCCACCACTGCGGTAATGACCTCAATAGTCTTGCTGTCCGACTGCACCAGTACCTCAAAAGTGAGCGTGTCGCCCGGACTGACCACCACCTTATTGGGGCTCAGACTCATATTGGGCTGGGTGCCGTTGGACGTGTTGACCACGATGATATTGGACGAGGCGCTGACGCAGCCGGTCGTATTGTTGGAAAACGTCGCGTCGGTGCTGATGCCGGCATACACCGTATACGTCCCCGGAGGCACGCCAAAACTATCGGTCAGCGTGTCCCAACTAAAGGCGTTGCCGTCATCCTCGCGGATGTTCGTGATAGTGCCGGTGGCAGTGCCGTCGGAGCTGTTAATAATAATGGCGTTGTTCTCGCCGCTGCCGCCCAAAACGTCACTCTCCAGCGATTGCAGCGTGGTGTGCGATGCCAAAGGCGAAGCGTAGAGCCGGATGTAGGCGTTGTCCGTAGTAGAACCGTCGTCCACCAGATAGTCGTCCCACTCCAGGCGCACGATATCGCCCTGGTTGACTTTGGGCAGGCGCGTCTCCAGCACGATGTAGGGCGAATGCCCAATCACCAGCGAACCGCCGCGCGCCACCGTGATATTGCTATTGCCGTCTGTGATCACGGCGTAAATCCACACGCGCTGGCCGGTAATGGGCACGGCGCTGGGTGGCGAGCGCAAGTCCCACTCGAACATGTCGCCGGACCCGGTGGCGTTTTCAGAGATACTCGATGCCGTAATGCTCTGGGTGTCGGCGTCGGAGGTCAGCGACGTGGTCGACGCCCCCGACGCGGTGGAATGGTCGGTGACGGCCGGGTCGTCGGTAGTGAAGTACAAATCTATGCTGGCGTCGTGGTCCAAATCCTGCGCCCCCGGCCCCTTCTGCCACTGAATCGTGTAAATCGGTTGCGAGCCCGAGTTTATTTCGCGCTGGGTGTCTTTGGGCGGCTCGTAGAAGGTAAAAGACGGCGAGTGACGCACTACCAAAGGCGTGGAGCTATTGCCAACCCCCGTCGACACCGAATCGCTGCCCACCGCGTAGAGGTAGTAAGAGCCCTCCGCCACCAGCGGGCTGCTGACGTCCCAGGAAAACTCGTGGTCGCGGCTGGTCAGGGTGGTGGAGTCGGTGATCGCCGTGCCGCGCGTGCCCGACAAGCTCTTGCCCAGCACGAATTTCTGGTTGGGGTAGACGCCGGTGGCCGATACCGAAGTAATGCCGGCCACCGAGGCGTAAAACAACTGCACCCGCGCCTCGCTGTCGTAGTCGAAAACGGTAAAATCCAAATCGTAGGGGTTGGCCTTTAACCCGGTGCGCACCCCGGTGTCTACCGTGTCGGCGACAATGGGGTCTACCTGCTGCACAATGGGACTGTGGCGCACCGTAAGGGCGCCCGGACTTACCGCAAAAACGGGCGGGTTTTTCTGGTCGTCGGCCACAAGGTAGATGTAATAATTGTCGCTGGTAGCGCTCAAAATCGAGGCGTACAGCGCCGCACTCTTGAGCGCGTCGGGCGGGTCGTCCCAGGTGTAGGTCTCGTTGCTGCCCTCGGCAAAATCGTTGGTGCCGTCTGAATTGTTATTGCTGTTGTCGTTTTGGTCGACGATGAGCGTGCCAAAAATGCGGATATCGCGCACCGACTTCAAATTGTTGGTCGGGTAGAAGTAGAGGGCCGCCTGCAACGAGCCGTCTAAATCGTCGTCGGCGTCTTGCAAGTCGTAGTGGATGGCGTAGGAAGTGTTGGCCGTGTCGCCGCTGCCGTCCGGGTCGCTGATGCTCACCGTGGGGGCCGAATTGCTGGTCACAATGTCGATGTCGGCGCCCAAAATGAAAAACGAGCCGGCCGCCACAAACGAGGTGGAAGGGTCCACGCCCACGGTTACAGTGCGCGCCCCCAGGCCCGTGCCGGCGGCGCTGGCCGTGCTGTTGGTCACCAATTGCACGTTGCCCGGCACCGCGCCGTTGGTCGCCGAATCGCTGCCCAATACATTGAGCTTGACCAGCAAATTGATCTTGTCGTCGTCGTCGCCCCACTCGTTGGTCGAATTGCTGTCTTCGTTGACCTTGCCCTCAAAATTCTTGTCGTCGTCGGCCAAACTGGCGCCCACCGTCTCCCACTCGCCGGCCAAAAAGCCGTCGGTGCTAGCGCCGCTGGCGCCCAGGCTGGCGCCGTTGGTCGGATCGGCCACGTGCACGTAGACTATTTGATCGGCCACAGTGGAAGCCTGGCTGTGCGGGTTGGTCGGCGTGTAGGACAGGGTGTATTCGTAGGCGCCCACCGGCCGCGACGCGTCTTCGGAAGTGATGTCGCGACCCAAAACTTTAAAGTAGGCGTGGTGGTTGACGTTGGTGACGCCGCCCATGCCAAAGCCCTCGCCGCTGCCGCCGGCAAAAGCCAAAAAGATATTGTCGCTGGCCGTGGTGATGGGCTGCACCAGGGCGGGACTGAGCAAGAAGACGTCGGCGGCGACGATGCCGTCCTGCGTTGCCGCGTCGGAATCGTCGTCGGCCACCTTCTCCGGCAAAGTCCAACTGGCGCCGTTGTAGCGCGCGTAGTAGACGTCGTGCTCGTTGGCGCTGCTATAGCCGGCGGTGAAGGCGATGTGCAAATCGCCGCGGTCGTCCAGGCGACCGTCGGCGATTACCGCCACGCGCTCGGTGATTTCCCAGTCTAACTCGATATTGTAGTTTTGCGTGCCGTCGGCAAAAACGGCCGGGGCCGCGGTGTTCCACAGCGACGTGGCGGTGTTCCAGGTGTTGCCCGTACCCACTGTGCCCCTCTCATCGTAATTATTAAAATAAATGCCCTCAACCGGGGTATTGTCGCCGTACTTAAAAATCGAATACACCCGGTCGGGCAGGCGCTGGCGGTCGACCACGATAGAGGGAAAATAAAAAATGGCGTTGGTCTCCAGCGCCGCGTTGCTGGCCGCCGCGTTGTCAAACGTGCTCACCAATGCGCCGGCCGCGTCCTGGTTCCACCCCGTGTTGCCGGCGTCCACCCAGGTGGTATCGGTGGCCATGCGCCGATGTTCTATGCGGTTGGTGCCGTCGTTGTAGTAGACCAGGTGCAGGGCGTCGCCGTCGCCTATGGCCAAATCGGGGCCGGTCTGGCGCTCGCCGTTGGGCGCCAGGCGCACACCGCCGCTGCCGCTGCTGCCCGTCTCGCCCACCGCCAGCGCCGTAAAGGGGTCGGTGGCGCGGTTGATCTTGGATATCATAACGTCGTCGGTGGTGCCGCCCAGCGTGGCGCCGCGCACGTAGGTAATAAAAATATTGTCGCGGTCGTCCACCGCCATGCGCGGGAAAGCGCTGTTGCGCCCTTCCGCCTGGCTCAGGTTGTTGATTCGCACCGGTGAATTCTGCCAGGTCTGGCCGCCGTCCTGCGAGTAATTAAACAACACATTGCGGTTGCGCGCCCGGTCGGCCGTCGAAACAAAAGCAAAAACCACGCGCGGGTTGCCGCCGCTGTCCACTTCCAAGTCCAGAGTCGAAAAAGACGGGCCGGTCCCCGCTATGGACGTCGACTGCGGATGGTAGTTTATGTTCCCCGATATGGTTATGGGGGTGTCAAAGGTGGCGCCGCTGTCAAAACTGCGGGCGTACCTGACCTGGTAGACCGGGGTGATGCCGCCACTGTAAGTGCTGCCGGCCGAGGTGCCCGTCTCTTCAATCCAGGCCATGTGCAACACCGCGCTGGAGGTCACGCCCGGGGCGGCAAAATTATCGTTGACCCCAAAGGGCACCGCATCGACCATGGCAATGTCTACCTGCATGCCGTCGGTGGCGGTGGTGCCAATTTGCTCGCTGATCTCTAGATTGTGAAAGTGGCCCACCACCGGGTATTCGAAGGTGGCTTCCTGGTTGAGGTCGACGCGTATCCCCACCGTTGCGCCGGCCACAAAGTCGTCGGTAATGGTGCTGTCCTGCTCCGAAAAACCCGCCGGCGTGGCGTTTTCAAAAATGGGCGCCGCCGCCTGCGCCGCCGCGGTCCACAACGCCACCAGGATATATATCGCCAGTGATCGCATCTTCGCCTACTTGACCAGAGTCATCTTGCGCGTCTGCCGGAAGGGGCCGGCTTCGAGCAAATAAAAGTAGACGCCGGCGGCCACCTGCCGGCCGCGGTCGTTGTGGCCGTTCCACATCAGGCGGTGAAAACCAGAGTGCATGGGGCCGTCGACCAAGGTGCGGATCTGCTGGCCCAAAATATTGTAGATCGCCAGGCGCACGTGCATGTCGCCGGGCAGGGCAAAGGGGATGACCGTAGTGGGGTTAAAGGGATTGGGGAAGTTCTGCGTCAATTCAAATTGCCCCGGCAAGAACCATTCCGCCGCGCCCCGCTCCCACGGGGCGGCGTGCTGGCGGTAGGAAGTGTTCAACAGGGTGCTCTCGCCCGGGCGCAGCGACTGCAGGGCGTCTTGGCGCAGCACTTCAAAGCGCAACTGCGCCAGCGTGCCTTCACCCCGGGCGCTCCACTGCTTGCCGATGCGCGCCGCAAGCACCTCCAAATGCCCCTGCTCCTGGCGCGCCGTAAACACAGCGCCGCGCGGGTTGGGGTCAAAGATGTCGCCGGCCACCGCCCCGTCGCCCAGCGGGCGCAGGGCCGCGGGGTCAAAATTGAGGTCGAAGAAATAGCCGGCCAAATCGTCCAGGCCGCGCCCCTTTACGGCCAACTCTATCTGCTGCCCGGGCACCAGCGGTTGGCGCGGGTCAAAAAGCGGTTCCACATCGAGCACGGCGGCGCCGTTGTCGCCGCGCGCCAAACCCTTAAACACCGGCGGTGCACCAAAACCTTCGCTGTTGCCAAAATTGGACGTCGTCACCGTCAAATCCGGCGCCCCCACCGACAAATCGTTGTTGATGTCGGCCTGGTTAAAATTGGCCACCGCCGTGTCGGTGCCCCAAGCGGCGATGATGATGTTGACGTCGTCTTCGTTAATTTCGTTGTCCTCGCTGGCGTCGCCGGCCACCAGCACGCGCCCGGTGGAGGTCAAAAGCGGCGTGGGGTCGCCGCGCAAGTCGGAGCCAAAAAACCCGTTGTCGTTGCCCGAACTAATGGTCGTGGTGGCGCCCCGCACCACGGTGATGGTGTCGGTGCGGCCGGATACGTGGCTGGTGTCCTTCACCGTCAGCACGTAGCGGCCCGGCGGTATGCTCACCAGCGACAGCGCCCCCGTGGTATTGTCTGTTTGCACTTCCACCGTGTCCGTGGTCGAAGTGAAGTCGTCGTTGGCGCTAATGTACACCGCGTCGGTGATGTCTATGGTGCTACCCGGCTCGCGCAAGTGCACGTCTAAAAGCGTGGTGTGGTTGTTGTTGCCCAGGGTGCGCCCTTCCAGTTCCACCGTCGCCGAAATCGAGCCGCGAATGGCGCGGGTAAATTGCGGATCTTGCAGCGTCAAACCTTCTCCGTCGTCCACCGGGTCGCTCTGGCCCACGCGGCCCACCACAGTGCCGGTTTCGCCGCCACTAAAGGAGAGAATGGGCGTAGACTTGAGGCGGCTGGTGGCCACCAATTGGAAGCGAGCCAGGGCGGCGGGCTCGGTGGTGGAGCCCACCGTTTGGCCCGAGAAGGACGATTTTGAAAAGCGCATTTGCCGAGCGCGCCCGGGCGCGCTCGGCAAATACGTGTTTTCGATCGGCGTGGTGCCGCTAAACACATTGTCCAAATCCACAAAGGGCTGGATGCCCGAATCGGTACTCTGATCGACAATTCTAAAGCTGTTCTCCGTGGAGCCAATGGAAAAAACAACCTGCACAAAATTTATCGGATTGGTGTATTGCACCATCACGTCCATGGTCATGGTGTCGCCAATGGCCACCACAAAGTCGGTGGGCGACACGCTAATATTGCTGGTGGTGCCGTCGACGCCAATGGCCAAATCGCTAACGCTCTTGCTAAAAGTGCGAGCCGTATTGTTGCTAAACGTCGGATCTTTTGAAATGGCGGCGTAAACCTCATACGAGGTCGAAGCCGAACCAAAGAGCCGCGTGTTCCAGTCGAAGAAATTGACGCTGTCCTCGCGGATGGTGGCGATGGTGCCGGTCAAAAGGCCGTTTGAGCTGTTGATCAGGAACGAGTTCGTCCCCACGTCTCCCTCAATCTGGTTGATGGTATTCCAGGCTGAGGCCGGGGCCGAGGCGTAGAGCCGGATGTAGGCGTTGTCGGTGCTAGAGCCGTCGTCCACCAGATAGTCGTCCCAGGTTAGGCGCAACACGTCCTGGCGCAAGAAGGAGGAGTAGTCGTCCAGTTTGGCGGTGGTCAAGAGGATATGCGGATCGTGGGTCATGGTCAGTGCCCCGCCCAGGGCGACGTCCTTATTGCCCCTACTGTCGGTGATGATGGCATAGACGAAAACTTTGCGGCCTTCCCGCGGCACATCGTTGGCGGGGCTGCGTAAATCCCATATGTACATATCGCTGGAGCCGTCGCCGTCTTCCGACAGGCCCGTCACAATTACTTCGGTGTCGCTGTCGAGCAGCAGCGAGTCGGGAAAATTCTCGTAGTTGATGTTCACCGGGTCGTCTCTGGTGAAATAGAAATCGACGGTGGCATTGTCGTCAAAATCCTGGTCGCCCGGCCCCTTCTGCCATTGGATCGCGTAGATGGGCTGCGAGCCGGTGTTGATGCGCCGGTGCGTGTCGCGGGGCGGCTCGTAGAAAGTGAAGGACGGCGAGTGTTTGACGATCAACTGTGCCTGGCTCTGGCCCACGCTGACGTTTACCGAGTCGCTCGATACGGCATAGATGAAATAGGACCCTTCTGCCACAATAATCGAATCGCCAGCGGCACAGCTGGAGGCAGCGCACACCGAATCGGTCACGTCCCAGCTGAACTCCGAGTCCGAGCTGGTCAGCGTTTCCGAATTGGTCAGGCGGATGGCGCGGTTGCCCGCCAAGCTCTTGCCCAGGGTGAATTTCTGGTTGGGGAAAACGCCGCTCGCCGACACCGAAGTGAGCCCACTAACCGACGAGTAAAACAACTGCACCTGGGCTGTGCCTTGCAGGTCGAAATCGCGCACGAAAAAGTCCAGATCGTAGGGGTTGGCGTTGTCGCCGCTGCGCACGCCCGTGTCCACCGTGTCGGCACCGGTGGGGGCGACCTGTTCGATGATGGGTTTGTGCAAAATAGTCAAAGCGCCGGGGCTGCGAGCAAACACCGGCGGATTCTTCTGATCATCCGCCACCAGGTAGATGTAGTAGGTGCGGCTGAGGGCCTGCTGAATGCTGGCGAAAAGTTTGTCCTTGAGCGCCTGCGGCGGGTCGTCCCAGGTGTAGGTCTGGTTGATGCCATCGGCAAAGTCGTCGGTGCCGCTGGCAAACACCGTGCTATTGTCGTTCTCGTCGGCGATCAGGGTGCCAAAAATCTGAACGTCCTGCACCGAGGCCAGAGTGCTGTCGGGGGCGTAGTAGAACGACACCTTGAGTTGGCCCGAAGAAATATTGTCGTCCGGGTCGTTCAAGTCGTAGTGGATGGCGTAGGAGCGACTGGCCACGTCGCCGCTGCCGTCGGGCTCGCTAATCGACACCTGCGGCGCGGTGTTGGAATCGATGATGTCGATGTCGGCGCCCAGCAGAAAGAAATCGCCGGCCGCCACAAAATTTCCGCGCGGGTTGGTGCCCACCTGGATAGCGGGGCCCGGCGAATTGGCGGCGCTGCTGCTGGTGATAATTTGCACGTTGCCCGGCACCGCGCCGTTGGTTGCCGAATCGCTGCCCAGCACGTTGAGCTTGACCAGCAAATTGACTTTGTCGTCGTCATCGCCCCACTCCTGTTCCGAGGCGGTGTTCTCGTTGATCTTGCCTTCAAAGTTCTTGTCGTCGTCGCCCAGCGTTATCCCCACCCGCTCCCAGTCGCCGGCCAAAAAGCCGTCGGTCAGCGGTTTGCCGGTGGCACCCAGAGCCTCGCCAGTGCTGTTGTCGGCCACGTACACGCTCACCATATTGTTGTTCAAATCGCTGCTCACGTTGTGGCCGTTTACCGGCATATAGGCCAAATCGTAGGCAAAAGCGCCCACCGGCTGCGACTGATCCTCAAAGGTAACCGCCCGGCCCAAAACCTTAAAGTAGGGGTGGTGGTTGACATTGGTGACAAAGTCGACGCCCAACCCCTCGCCACTGCCGCCGGCAAACACCAGGTACACGTTGTCGTCGTCGGCGCGCTTGGCCAGCGCCGGCGCCGCCAAGTAGGTGTCGGTAACCCCGTCCTGCGAGCCGGCGTCGTCGTCGGCCACTTTTTCGGGCAAGCTCCAGCTGACGCCGTTGTAAAAGCCGTAGTAAATATCGTGCTCGTTGCCGCTGCTGTAGCCGGCGCTAAAGGCGATGTGCAATTCGCCGCGGTTGGGCAGGCGCTCGTCGACTACCGCCGCCACCCGCTCGGTGACGGTCCACTCCAATTCAATATTGTAGTTCTGGTTGCCGCTGGAAAAAACGGCGCTCGACGAGGTGCTCCACACCGCCGCCGCCGAGCCGGTGTTCCAGCCGGCGCTGCCGCCGATGGCGTTGTCGTACGTATAATTATTGAAGAAGACGGTTTCGAAAGTGGCGTCGGCGTATTTGTAGAGCGCGTAAATCTTGTCGGGCGAGCTCTGCTTATCCACCACCACGGTGGGGAAATAATAAATGGCGTCGGTTTCTACATTGTTGGCGGCCTCGTCGGTAAAGCCATCTACCGCGGCGCCGTCCACATCCTGGTTCCAACCGGTGACGCCGGCTGTGCTCCACGAATCGGCCAGCAGCGTCTTGTGTTCTATATTGTTGTCGGTGTCGTTGAAATAGACAACGTGCAGCACGTCGCCACTGCCGATGGCAATATCGGGGCCGGTCTGGCGGTCGGCCTCAACCCCCAGGCGCACCCCGCCGGCGCTGCCGGCCGTGCCCAGCGACCCCACTTTCTCCATGGAAAAGGGCGAGGTGCCGCGGTTGACCCGCGCCAGCATCACGTCGTCGGCGCCGGTGCCCTGCGAGTTGCCGCGCACGTAGGTGATAAAGACGTTGTCGCGCTGGTCGATGGCCATGCGCGGGAAGGCGCTGCTGCGCCCCTGGGTGTTGCCCGCCGTCACTTCGTCGTTAACCGTAACGGCGCTATTACCCGGCAGCCAGGTGGAGCCGCCGTCTTCCGAATAATTGAGATAGACGTTGTCGTTATTGCCCACAAACTTGGCCACGTGCCCGTCCGGCGAGTGGTCAAAAGCGTAAGCCACGCGCGGGTTGCCGCGGCTGTCTACCTCAATGTCCACCGTGGAAAAGGACGTACCCGAGCCGTTGAGCGTCAAAATGTCAAAGCGCAGGGTGCCCGAAACGCTGTTGGGCGTGGAAAACGTTTTGCCGCTGTCTTCGCTGCGCGCGTAGCGCACGTAGTACGCCGGCGTGATTACCGGCGACACCACTTCCTGCGAAATCCACGCCACGTGCAGCACGCCGGCGTCGCTGATGGCGATGTCGCTGCGCAAACCGTCTACGTCGGTGCTCTCGATGATTTTGCTGGTCTCGACGTTGTGAAAATTGCCGATGACGGGATAGGTGGGGGTGGCGGCCTGGTTGAGGTCGACCCGCACATTGATCTGGGCCGACTCGACAAAATCGCCCTGGGTGGTGCTGTCCTGGGTGGAAAAGCCTACGGGCGTGCGGTTTTCAAACAGGGGAACGGCCCCATGTGCAGCCGGCACTAGCCACGCCAATAGTAATAACCCAACGGCAATCCAGGGGATGGAGAAGCGCGAGGGCAATGCCGCATAAACCCGGTCAGAGCTCGGTTTTAAACCGCTGTGTAGAGACCTTTCTTTCACCATTCCATTCCTTAGAACGATTCTGTTCTGCCGGCGCAGAACAGGCGACTCCATTCAACGGTCCTATCCATAGCAAGATCAATGCCATTATTTTTTGCCTTTCATTCTACCATATCTTGATATTTGTTTCACTTCGCACCTATTTATTGGGGTTTTTGCCTGAGAAAACGCATTCTATCGCCGAAAAAAAGGCCCAATTCTCGCCTTAAATTTCCAATGCTTCTCCCTATTTTTTCCTAATTAAGTCCACAGAAGTGCCCTCTCCCACCACTTTCCGGCCCTCATTTTCTCCCGACCGGAGGAAATATCTTCCACTGCCTGGAACATCGTTTCCGCAATTTGCGGCAAAAAAGGGCGCATTCCCGCCTCAATATGCGCTGGCATAAGTTTTGCCTGTAAGCGTTTGGATCTAACCGCCCCATCCAGGGAGGATGAGGTTAACTATGGCAAGACGCTTAAAAAACATCTCTCTATTGGTGCTCTTCCTCTGCACCCTACCCACCACCCCGTGGGCGGCGCGCCTGGAATTGCGCCAGACCGATACCCAGCTAAACGATCTGTCCATCATGGTGGGCGATGAGGTGGATATCGAGCTGTGGGTCGACTCGGGAAACGCGTCGATTTCGGGCACCACTATTTTTCTCAGTTTCGACGAGAATATCTTTACCCTGGTCGACCAGGATCGCGACCCGGTGACGGGCGGCTACCAGCCCTTTGCCCTCGGCGCCTTTTTGAGCAACGGCGAGATCTTTCGCAACGACCTGCTCGACCCGGCCGACCCGGCTGCCAGCGTTGCGGGCACCCAACTCGACTACAGCATCGTGCGCGCCCTCGACCAGGGCTATGGCGTGGTGGCCTCTTTCCGCCTGCGCGCCATAGCCCCGGTGCGCTCCAGCGAAATCCGCATCGACGAAAGCGGCATCCGCGAAACCCGGGTGTTCTTGCCCGACGGCAGCCACCGCGCCTTTCGCTTTATCACCCCCATGCGCCTCACCGTGCAGGGCATCACCATCAACGGCCTGCCCGAGCAATTGGTTTTGGCCCGCGGCCAGAGCGACAGCACCAGCTTCCACCTGGGCAATTACATTTTTGACCCGGTCTACGGCCCCGAGGACATCGAGTGGACGGTTTCGTCCCCCAAAGAATTGCAGCTGGCCGGCAACCCCAGCGGCGGCATGGTGCACGTCACCGCGCCCGCCGACGCCTCCCCCTGGGAGCGCCTAGTCTTCACCGCCACCAACCCCGACGGCCAATCGGTCACCGCCTCCACCGACGTCTTTGTCAACGCGCCCCCGCTCTTGCCCGATACCTTACCGGCCATCGCCCTCAGCGAAGACGGCAGCTACGAGTTGGCGCTAGACGACCTGGTCGACGACCCCGACACGCCCGCCGGCCAATTGCAATGGCGCACCGCCAGCCAAGCCGGCCTGGCCGTCGCCCTCACTGGCCCGCCCCACGTGGCGCGCTTCACGCCGGCGCGCGACTGGCACGGCAGCGCCCGGGTCGACCTGATCGTCAGCGATAATTACAACTTTGCCGACACCACCCAGGTGACCGTTGAGGTGGCGCCAATCAACGACGCGCCGCGCCTGCTCATTGCCCCCAACATCCGCCTGACGCGCGGCAAGCAAGACAGCAGCTTAACCCTGGCCGCCCTGCTCAGCGACGCCGAAGAGAGCACCGAGCAATTGAACCTGACCTGGAGCACCAGCGAGCACATCGCCATTGAAGCGCGCAACGGCCACCTCTTGATCAGCAGCCTGGACGGCTGGCTGGGCAGCGAAGAAATTGAATTTCGCGTCGCCGACAGCGAAGGTTTGAGCGCCACCTCGCCGCTGACCGTGACGGTGGTGCCCTCCCTGCCGCCGGTGCTGCAAACCGTGCCCCGGCGCCACGGCCTGGCCGCCGGCAGTAAATCCATTGTCGACCTGACCGGCCTGGCCATCGACCCCGACAACGCCGGCGACGAACTCTTTTGGCAAATCGAGGGACAAGAAAATTTGCGCACCCAGGCCAGCGGCCACTCCATCCTCATCGAGGCCCCGGTCGACTTTGTCGGCGTTGAAACCCTAACGCTGATCGTCTCCGACCCCAGCGGCGAAACGGCCACCTTTGAACTTTTGGTATTTTCCGCCCTCTCGTCGGGCGTGCCCATCGTGGCGCCCCTGCCCGCCATAGAGGTGCCCATCGACGGCGTCGACACCTCCATCGACCTGGACGACTACGTCTTTGACCTGGACCACGGACCCGAAACCCTCGAATGGCTTGCGCCCGAGCGCGACGACCTGACCCTGCGGGTCGACCCCACAACCCACGTGCTCACCGTAGACCCCACCCCCAGTGCCGTCGCCGGTGCGGTGGAAATCCAATTGCGCGTCTTTGACGTAGACGCCAACGAGACGCCGCAGACTTTGCTCATCCGCATTGTCGGCTCGGGCACCGCCCCTGCCATCGCGCTGGATCCCATCGCCCCCTTCAGCTTTACCAACGACGCCAACCACCTCCTGGCCCTGGACGCCTACGTGCGCGGCGAGGTCTCACCCGACCAGGTCCAGTGGCTCGTCGAAGGGCCGCAAAACTTAGCGGTGCATATCGACCCGACCACACGCCAGGCCACCATCGCCGCCGGCGAAAGCTGGACCGGCAGCGAAGAAATCACCTTTGTCGCCGTTTTTGGCGATCAGGTGCTGCGCCAATCCGTGCGCATCGAAGTGTTACCTCCCACCGTCGACCCCACGCCCGTCGGCCACCTTGAGCCCCTGCCGCCCCTGCAATTGCAAGCCGGCGGTTTTGACCGCAGCATCGTCCTCGACGACTACGTCGAAGGCATCGACCCGGCCAACCTAACGTGGGAGTGGAGCGGCGCCGAGCACGCCCAGGTGGTGGTGGACGGGGAACGCCGCATTTTCATCGTCGCCGACGACGATTGGAGCGGCATCGAAATATTAAAATTCACCGGCCGCGCCCCCCTGGGCAATGTGCTGCAGGGCGAGTTGATCCTCAACATCGTCGCCCCCATCCCCGTTCTGGCACTGCGCGACGTCACCGAAGTGGCGCTGTTCAGCGGCGCCAGCGAAATCCACCTGCCGCTCGAAGGCCTGGTAGAAGGGACAGACGATCTCTCCCAGCTCACCTGGGAAGTCGAAGGTGCCCAGGTGGTTTCCGTGGAGTACAATAGCAAAGCGGACGTGCTGATCTTGCGCGCCGACTCACCGCTCACCAACAGCGGCTTCATCACCCTGACGGCGCGCGATGCGGAGGGCAACGAGGCTTCGGGCCATGTCTTTGCCCAGGTCCATGCCATCGACGGCAGCGCGGGCGTCGAATCGCCCGATTTCAACCTGGCGATCATCCCCAACGCCATCCAGCCCGACTACCTCGACCTCTTTATCATCGGCGACCCGGCCGACGACGAACCGCCCCTGCTGCGCCTGCAAAACGGCGAGTGGAGCGACCTGACGCCGCAGCCCAGCGCGCCCGGCATCTGGCACGCCAGCCACGTACTGCAAATGGGCATGGAGGGCCAGATCGATTTCCTCGCCCTCACCATGGCCCCAGACCAGACCGTGCTCAAGAGCGCTTTCACCCTGGGTGTGGGCACCGCACAACCGGCCAGCGCCAAGCGCGTGGGCACGGCGGACCTTGCGGCCTTCTTGCCGGCGCACTCCTTTGCCGCCGCCGCCGTAGTGGCCCTCATCCCCACCGCCCTGTCCGACCCCGGCCCCGAGTTGACGCCGCTGTCGTCGGCCTATGTGCTGCACTCTGCCCTGCCTTACCAGGGCCAGGGCGGCCATATCAACGCCGACCTCGCCGCGTTAGAACCTGCCGATGGCGCTGCTTTATATCGCTGGAATGGGACAAAAAATAAATGGGACTTTGCCGGAGCGGCGATACGCGATAATCAATTGCAGGCGCCCCTACACGGCATGGGCACCTACGCCGTGCTCGCCGACGCCACGCCGCCACAAATGCACAGTTCCGCAGAAAACGCAACCGAATGGCACTTTTACTGGAGCGATCAGGGCAGCGGCCTAGGAAGTATCGAGCTCACTCTGGATCAGCAGCCCCTGCCCGCCTCGGCCTACTCCTGGGACGGCGCCCACCTGCACCTCTGGCCCCAGGATCTGCCCCAGGGCCAACTCGAAATCACCGTAAAGGACCGCGTGGGCAACACCGCAAAATTGAGCAAAACCGTGGCGGCGAGCCCCACCACCTTCCTCTTGGGACAGAACTACCCCAACCCCTTTAACCCCACAACGACCATCCCGCTATTTGTGCCGACCGGCGCACCGCCCCACGTCCAATTGGACATCTTCAACGCGACCGGCCAGCGCATACGCCAACTCGTCGATCGCACTCTCTCCCCGGGTGCTCACGAGTTGGTGTGGGATGCGCGGGACCAAATGGGGCAACCCGTTTCGTCGGGACTTTATTTTTATCGTCTACAGATAGGAGATACGACAAAAACGCACAAGATGACCTTGATGCGTTGACCTTTGGCAACCAATCTCGCAGTACGCGGCAAAGCCAGCTTCTTTTGGAAGCTGGCTTTGTTATTTGTAGCAAAATTACTTTGAGGGAACTTTCATCTGGGTAAATTGAAACCCTGGTCCTTTTGTATAGGTCGCACCCAATCCAAGCCCCCAGTCATACGGCCCAGACCCAACCCGCTCTTCCGCCCACGCCTTTAGCGGCACACTCTCCCACTCGTCCGTAAACCAATATTGCGACGACGGACTGCTGCCCGGGTCTTTGCCCAGCCGATCCGAGCCGTCGCCCATCACCCCCAGTAGCTGTCGCCGGATGGGCGTACTGCGGGCAATCAATTCGGGATCCTGGTCTATGTGACCGCTCGGCCGTATCCACCTGGGACCGTAACTAATGTAGAGGGCCTTGCGGAAATTTTTGGAAAGATTGGGGGTCACGCTGTGCAAAATCGTCGGACGCCACAACAGGGCGCTGCCGGCGGGCACGCGCAATTCAAAAATGTCCTTGGGGTCGAGCCAATCCTCCCAGGTGGCTCGCTGATCGGGAGTCCACCGGTAACTGCCGGGCACCATCAGCAGGGTGCTGTGACCGGGCTCGGTGTGGTCGGAAACGTACCAGCCGACCTTGAAGTCGAGCAGAGGCATGCGCCCGTCTAACGTAGTGCCGGCGAATTCTTCTTCGTAATCAAAATGCCATCCCAGCGACAACACGTCGGGATCGCTGCCGCCGGGCTGCGGCGCTTTATACTCAAAAATGCTATCGCGGTTCTGAATGTTCCAGCCCACGACATCGACGACCAGGGGCAAAATGCGGGGGTGGTCAATCAAGTCGAGTATGGCCTCGTGGCGGGCCACCGAATTGCGCACGCCGACGCTATCGTTGGGGCCTAAACCGCGCTCTTTGCGAAGTTGGTCCGCCACCTCGTCCATAGCGGCCGACAGGCGTTCCAACTCGGCCGGCTCTAATACGCTCTCCAATATCGTAAACCCCTGTCCGTTGAGTTCCTCTTGCTGTTGTTCCGTCATAGCTAAGGTCATTTATTTATTTCTCCTTTGCCGCAAGTGTAATCTAAAATATTATAATATGTGATATGGAGGATCGAAACCAGATGCGCATTACACATCAGTGGGACGCAAAATCTGCCACCATCCGCGTTGAGGGTTTAAAGCAAACGACGCGCATCCTGCACATCGCCGACGTCCACCTGGGCTTGATCGACGGACGCGACGAGGAACACCTGGAGATCTGCCAAGACCTGGGCGAGCGCTTCCACCCCCGCCACCAAAACCGCGACGCCCAGGGCCACACTATCCCTCAAGAAACGGCCTTCCAACACATGCTGGAAACGGCCCGACAAGAACAAGTGGATCTGCTGGCCCTCACCGGCGACATCGTCGACTTCCCCGCCCAGGCCAACGTCGAATACGCCCGCCAACTGGTCGACGCCAGCGGCCTGCCGGCCCTCTACACCGCCGGCAACCACGACTGGCATTTTCTCAGCCGCGACCCCACCCCCGCCACGCGCCGCGAGTTTCTCGCTCCACTAGCCCCTTTGCACGGCGGCCGGCCCGACTTTGCCGAGCACAAAATCGGCGATCTGCTCTTTGTCGCGGTGGACAATTCGACCTATCAGATCGACGCCGAGCAACTCGAAAACACCCGCCGCGCCCTGGCCCAGAATCTGCCCACCGTCCTGCTGATTCACATTCCGTTGAGCCTGCCCACTTTGCGCGCCCCCACTATAGAGCACAAGAACGGCAACCCCGTTTTGATGGCAGATCCCGACTGGCCCCTGGCCAAGCGCCGCGAGTACGGCACCGGCGCAGACACCCCCACCACTCTGGAATTTGTGCGGCTGCTGGTCAACGCCCAAAACCTGGTAGCCGTGTTCTGCGGCCACATCCACTTTGACCACGTCGACGCCCTCACCCCTTGGGCAGCGCAATACGTAGTGGGCCCCGGCTTTGCCGGGGAATATCGGCTAGCGGAATTCCAACCGTTGTAAAGGCGCTGCAATTGTCCAGTTTACCCAGCGGACAATGTTAATTCTAATGGAGACAAGTTCAGCGTGTGGGACAAAGGGCGGCAACTCTTCGATAGCGAAACAGGTATTTTCATAGGCCGCGCACTACCCCAAAAGGTCGGGGTAGTGCAGGTGGAACGGGTCATAGGCGACCATCACTCTCGAGCCATAATTCTTCAAGGGCGCGAAGAAATTCGCAAAGATGACCGCATTCGGACTGAGTAGGTCCACAGGGCAAAAAATACTTTCGGTCTATATGAATGCAGATGCGTTTGCGCCAGTTACTTCGAGGAATGATTTACATTTTTAATTAATCCGCACTTCCTTGCCCTTCTCCGCCGAGGCGTAGATCCCGTCCAGCATTTTCTGTACCATTAAACCGTGCTCGGCCGGCGCCAGCGTCTCCTTGCCGTAGAGCACGTGGTCGACAAAATTGCGCAGCTTGGCGCCAAAGGCGTCGCCAAACGAATCGCTGGGCAGCCAGCCCGGCTCGGTGTTGACCATGTAGCCGTTTTCGTCGCGGGCGATCTTGGCCGGCGCCCAGGTGGCGCCGCCCTTCTCGCCCATGATCTCAAAGTTAAAAATGTTGTTCTGAATGTGCGCCGCAAAGCTCGACTCGAGGTGCAGCACCGCGCCGTTGTCAAAGCGGATCTGCCCGGCCGCCAAATCCTCCACCGTGTAGGTCTTATAATCCCAATTCATCCCGTCGACCTTCGACTTCTTATCCCCCAGGTACGTAAAAATATTGCCGCTGGCCGCCACCGGCTTGGGCGAGCCCATGGCAAAGTGCGTCATCTCCAGCACGTGCACGCCAATGTCGATCAGCGGCCCACCGCCCTGCAACTCCTTGCGGCCGAACACCCCCCAGCTGGGAATGCCGCGCCGCCGCAGCGCCTGCACTCTGCCAAAGAGCACCTTGCCAAAGCGCCCCGCATCCACTTCGTTTTTAATGTATTGCGTCTTGGGGTCAAAGCGGTACTGAAAGCCGATGACCAGTTTGCGCCGGTGTTTCTTGGCTGCGTTGATCATCGCTTGCGCCTCGCGCGCGTTCATCGCCATGGGTTTTTCCACAATGGCGTGCGCCCCGGCCGCATGCGCCGCAATGGTGCACGGTGCGTGCTGGCCGTTGGGCGTGAACACGCTCACCGCGTCGGGTTTGACCTGCCGCAACATCTTCTTGTAGTCGGTAAACGCCTCGCCAATGCCAAACTCCTCACAGCGCCGCTGCACGCTCTCGGCAACGATATCGGCCGCCGCCACCATCTCCACGTCGTCCATATTGCTCATATACTGCATGTGCGTACCGGCAATGCCGCCGGCGCCGATAAATGCCATGCGCAATTTCTTGCTCTTCTTCGCCATCTCTTGCTCCATTTGTTTTATTTGCCTGTAGCTTCTCCAGGCTACAAAATACCCGTCCCCGCCCACCCCGGCAAGGCTCCCCCTTGATAAGCCGCACCAATTTCCCCACCTTATCGACCCATGCAAGGACTCGCTTTCATCGATTGGGCTCTCATCGCCCTCTACGCCCTGGCCACCTTAAGCCTGGGCTATTACTACAGCCGCAAACAGCGCAGCACCCAGGAGTACTTCACCGGCAGCGGCCACATGAATTCGACGCTGGTCGGCTTCTCGCTTTTCGCCACCCTGCTCAGCACCATCTCCTATCTCTCAATGCCGGGCGAAACCATCGGCAAAGGCCCCACCGGCCTCTATAGCCTCTTCGCCCTGCCCGTCATCTACCTGGTCGTCGGCCACCTGCTCATCCCGATCTACATGCGCCGCCGCGTCACCAGCACCTACGAATTGCTCGAAGAACGCCTGGGCCTGGGCATCCGCCTGCTCGGCTCCTGCATGTTCATCGCCCTGCGCCTGGTGTGGATGTCTCTCCTGGTCTACCTCTCGGCCCAGGCGATGGCCGTGATGCTGGGCCTAGACCCCAAGTGGATCCCCGCCATCGCCCTGTGCACCGGCCTCATTGCCGTAATCTACACCTCGCTGGGCGGCCTGCGCGCCGTGGTCATCACCGACTCCCTGCAAACCGTCCTCATGCTGGGCGGCGCCCTCTTCGTCATCCTCCTGGTCACCCTCGACCACGGCGATTTTGGCTGGGTCCCCACCGTCTGGCACCCCAATTGGGACCGCCAGCCCTTCTTCAGCTTCGACCCGGGCACCCGCATGACCGTCGTCGGCCTCGTCCTCAGCAGCCTCACCTGGTACATCTGCACCAGCGGCGGCGACCAGACCGTGGTGCAGCGCTTTATGGCCACCGCCAACGCCGCCGCCGCGCGCCGCGCCCTGCGCACCCAATTGTTCGTCGCCGCCGCCATCGGCACCGCCCTCACCCTGGTGGGTTTTGCCCTGCTGTCCTACTTTGAAACCCACCCCCAGGCCCTGCCCCTCGGCCTCGATCTGCAAGCCAACGCCGACAAAATCTTCCCCCACTTCATCGCCTTCCACCTGCCCCCCGGCCTCTCGGGCCTGGTGGTGGCCGCCATGTTCGCCGCCGCCATGTCAAGCATAGACTCGGGCGTCAACTCGATCAGCGCCGTGGTTATAAGCGATTTCCTCGACCGCTTTGGCCGGCGCCCGGCCACCGAACAAAAACACGTCCGCCTGGCGCGCCTGCTGGCTTTTGGCATCGGCACGGTAGCCGTGGTAGGCAGTTCATTCATGGGCCACGTGCCCGGCAATATCACCGCCGTCACCGCCAAAACCACCAACTTATTGGTCACCCCCATCTTCGCCCTCTTCTTCTTCGCCCTCTTTGTGCCCTTCGCCCGCCCGGCCGGCGTGATAATCGGAGCCATTTGCGGCACCGTCACCGCCGCGCTCATCGCCTTCTCCGGCCCCATCTTCGGCATGGACCCGACCACCGGCCTGGACCCCATCAGTTTTATGTGGATCGGCCCCACGGCGCTGCTGGTCAACCTGGCGTCCGGCACCCTGGCCAGTTGGCTTTTACACAAGACCGGATAAATATCACCAGCGCACCACCTCGCCTGCGTCAAACACCATGACGCTATGTGCTTGCCGGTAATTTACTACGATGTTGTCGATGCCCACCTCAACGCGCCCGGCAATACTCCTAGCCACCGCCCGCAGCATGCGCTCGACCTCATCGCCCGCATTAAACGCCAGCAAATCCACGATCACCGGATGAGAATCCCTCGGCTGATACCGCACCGTCTTGCCCGCAACCGCGTAATGCCCTATCAGAAAAAATTCCCACGTCGCCGTCACGTGCTCCAGGCCAATGCCCGTTTCCCTGGCAAAATCTTCCGTCACTCCCTCGACCACAGAACTCACGTCCAGGGACGCTGCGAACGGTAGTGATTTCACATGTATAAACGGCATATGATCTATCCTTTCGCTGACAAAATAAAGAGAGAGCCGGTCCCTCCCAGAACCAACTCTCTCCGTCCTGCACTTCTTTTTATTTCGCTTTGCTTCCCCCCTCCCTTACCTCTACAACTTCCCTCCTTTTCTCAAGACGCCTGAAACTCATCGATCAACTCGCCAATGCGCCCATTCTCCACCCCCCGTCCCGGATGAATGATCAGCCGAAAGCGAAAGACCGCCTGATCCCCTCCCGCTATGGTCATGCTCCCATCTAAGCTCTCATCGTTTTTAAAATGATGAAGGCCAAAAGGATTGGCCGTAAACAACCCATACCCCCGCACGTGCCAGTAGGTGGGATAGCACGGATTGCTCTGGTGGTCGACTACCGTGTGCCCCCATTGCTCGCCGTTGTTCAGCGGCCCCGAATAGTCCACCCACGCCGCCTGCTTACCCCAGGTCTCTTCCTCCCCCTGCCCACTGTCGTACACCAAGCCTTCGGAATTTTCAATCCTCCCCTTGTCTTTAGCATCCATCGAGGTGGGCACGCGAATGCTGAACAGCCCTCCTTCTTTGGTATCGCCAAAATGCACGTCCCCGTACTTGGCGCGAAACTCGCTGCGGTGGTCCATTATGCGCAAATCCCCTTCCGCCCGAATTTCTATGGTGCGCCGCTCCTCCAGCACCTTCTGCCCCTCCGGCCCAAACCAATCGACAATCCCGTCTATTTGCGCCACATCCCCCACCGCCCCAACGACCGGCTCCCCCCGCTGCAGCATGGCTCCGTGGTCCGTCCCTTCGTCCCACAGGTTAAACCCGTTGACTTCCCCGTGCGCCACGTAAATGCTGCGGTGGTGGTAGTGGTCCTGCGTCTCTCCTTCGATGTCCTCGGTGGGATAAGCCCGGGTCAACCTCTCTCCGCCCTCTGTGAGCACCGGATAAAAATAGGGCCGGCACACGTAATGCCCATAGCGATACTCAGTAAATAGCTTGCCATCTATTGTAACGACGGCTTTAAAGTCCTCCGGCTGCAATCGAATATCAATCATTTGTTCCCCTCAGGTTATGTCGTGTGTAAACTTAAGTTCTCTATTTGTGTGGGACGGTTGGGTAGGGGGTGGTCTCTCAAGAGATCGTCCCCTACCACCTCCAACCCAAAACCAACCCAGCCCCCCTAAGCCGCCTTCCCACAACACCTCTTATACTTCGCCCCACTCCCACAAGGACAAGGATCATTCCGCCCCGGCGCCCGCTCCCCCCCCTTGCTCATATCCATCTCCCGCACCCACCCCATCACATTCGCCGCCGGCCGCCCCCCCCGCAACTCATTGGCCATAAACCGCATGTAAGGATCCGCATGCCCAAAAAACATCTTGTACCCCTTACACAAATAATTCAGCCCATCCTCCCCGTCCGGCGTCTTAATAAACCGCTGCTTGGGACACCCCCCGTTGCAAGCAAAACGATAATCGCACTCAACACAATACTGCGGCAGCGTATCCTTCTTGTCCTGCCCAAACTTAAGCTGCTGGTCACCGGCCACCATCTCGCCAATACTCCGATCTAAAACATTGCCCAAATTATATTCTGGATAGACAAAATGATCGCACGAATACAGATCGCCGTTGTGCTCAATAATCAGGGCGCTGCCGCACGTCTCGGCAAAAATGCACAAACTGGCGTCCTGCCCCAGCCACGAGCCCAGCGCCACATCAAACATCTGCACAAACACCCGCCCCACATCGCGGCGCACCCACTCGTCAAAAATGCGGCAGAGAAACTTGCCGTACTCCACCGACCCCACCGACCACTTTGACACCTGCGCCTTGCCCTCAAAATAAGGGTCGATCAACTCCAACCCGTCTGCGGCCGGGTCGCGGGCAATGCGCTCGACGATGGGAATAAACTGCATGAAGTCGCTGCCGATCTCCTTGAGGAAATTGTAGACCTCCAGCGGGTGATCGGCGTTGTGATTTTGCAACACCGTCAGCGTATTAAATTCCACCTCGTGCTTCTTGAGCATCTCCAGACCGGCCATCACCCGGTCAAACGTCGGCTTTTGGCCCTTGTCGACCCGGTAGCGGTCGTGGAATTCGCGCGGCCCGTCGATCGACAACCCCACCAAAAAATCGTTCTCGGCCAAAAACTCGCCCCACTCGTCGTCGAGCAAAATGCCGTTGGTTTGGAAGGCGTTGGTGACAGTCTTGCCGTTGGCGTGCAGTTGCTGCAGTTCCACCGCGCGGCGGAAAAAGTCCACCCCCATCAACGTCGGCTCGCCGCCCTGCCAGGCGAAATTGACCTCCGGCACGTCTTGGGCAGCAATGTACTGGATTACGTACTGCTCCAGCACCTCGTCGCTCATGCGCCAGTTGCGGCGGGCGTCGGGGTAGAGCTTTTCCTTTTCCAGATAAAAACAGTACTTGCAGTCGATATTGCAGACCGAGCCCGAAGGCTTGGCCATGACATGACAAGCAGCCTGTTTTTCTACGGCGGGCGCCGCGGTCTCCATGCCTTTTCCCTCTAATTTTTGCGCGCGTGCAATAATCGAAATATGATAGTATTTTTGACAGACGAACGCAAATGGGGGGAGAGGCCATGCGCACCATCTTTGTCGGCGACGTGCACGGCTGCGCCGCAGAATTCGCCGCAGTATTAGAAGAGGTAAAATACAAACCCAAGAAAGACCGCCTGCTGCTGGCCGGCGACGCCTTTAGCCGCGGCCCCCAGCCCCGGCAGGTGTGGGACATGATCCAGCAGTACGCCGTACAGATGGTTTTGGGCAACCACGAGGACAGCCTGCTCAAGCGCCTGCGCCGCGTACTCTTGGGCAAAGACCCGCGCTTTAATAAAGAAGACCAACAATTTACCCTGGAAAATTTACTGCCCGTCGCCGACGCCTTGCTCCCGTGGCTGGAAGCACTCTCCTTGTGGATCAAAGAGGAGGAGTTTTTGCTGGTCCATGCCGGCATCAACCCCGAAAAGGGGCTAAAAAAAACCAGCCGCGACGAACTGCTCAACATCCGCACCTGGCCCCCCACCCCCGATATGTCGGCGCCGCGCTGGCACCAGTACTACCAGCCCAAAAAACGCCTGCTCGTCTTTGGCCACGACTCGCTCGGCGGCTTGGTGGTCAAGCGCCGCCCCGGCGGCCTGCCCTACCTGGTAGGCCTCGACTCGGGCTGTGTCCACGGCGGGCACCTGACCGCCTACGTCCTCGAAGAAGACCGCATCGCCCAGGTGCCCGGCCGCCGCTGAGGCCCTATCTACTTGCGCCGTTGCGGCGGCCGTTCCTTGCGCTGCCCGCGTTCTTTCTTTTCGCGTTCCACCCGCTCCCTAATGGTCGGCTTGCGCGGCAGCCGCTCTCCCTTGGCGCGCTTTAAGCGCTCCAACACCGGCTTGGGGGGCCCGCGCCGCAAGCGCCGCCCGTCGGCAATGCCGTCGCCGTCCTCGTCGATAAACAGGTCAATTTCGGCCGCCTTGCCGCGGCGGTGCAACTGTTTCAACATATCGTGCATGCCGTCGCCGTCGCGGTCCAAAAAGAGCCGGT
>CAXGRO010000014.1:0-23877 GCA_964012055.1 uncultured bacterium | reverse complement strand
CGCCGCCGCAACTGCAAATGCCATAACCGGCGGCGGCGGCACCGCCCACGCCGTGACCGTCGACCTGGCGCAGGAAGACCAGGTCGCCGACCTCATCGCCCAAACCGCAGAAACTTTTGGCCGCCTCGACATCTTGATCAACTGCGCCGGCGTCCTCTTAGACGCCGGCCGGCGGGTCGACGAGTTCACCACCCAGGCGTGGGATCAGGTCATCGGCACCAACCTATCGGGCAGCTTTTTCTGCGTTAAACACGCCGTGCCGCTAATGCAAAAAAGCGGCGGCGGCGTGCTGACCCTGGTCGCTTCGGGCGCCGGTATCTTCGGCGGTTCTTCCTCGGTGGCCTACGCCGCCAGCAAGGGCGGGGTGCGGGGCATCGCCCTCTGCGTTCGGGGACAGCTCGAGCCGCTCAACATCCGCGTCCAGGTCGCCCTGCCGGCCAATATGTCGACCCACATGCGGGTCAAAGCCGTGGGCGATATGGCGGAGCTGCGCGGCGAGTCGCGCCAAGAGGCCGAAGCCGTCGAGCGCGCCGAGTGCGGCGGGCCGCAGGACTCGGCGCAATTTATAACGGAGCTGGTGTCCGACGCCGGGGCCGCCATTGCCGCGGGGGAATTGACGGTCGGCGTGGGCGATTGGCAACGCTTGAAAGCGGCGGCCACGACCTCCTAATCTAAACGCCGCGGCCAACCTCTCTCGCCTCCCATTATATTCTACGGAGCAATAACTCGATGACAACCACCGACACAACGCGCATCGCCGCCGTCGCCATGCACAGCGCCATGGGCGACTACGCAGCCAACCTCACCGCCGTCGAGGCGTGGTGCCGCAAAGCACACACTCAGGGCGCCCAATTCGCCCTCTTTCCCGAAGAGTGCATCACCGGTTCGCTCAACAAATCCGACCTCGACTTCGACGCCGCGCGCCAGATCGTTCAGGCGGCCGCAGCCGCAACCATGCCCGCCCTCGAAGCCCTGTGCCGCGAGTTGGATATGACGGTAGTCGTCGGCACCATAGAACCTTCCGGCGAGCGCTTTGCCAACAGCGCCCTCATCGTCGGCCCCAATGGCTACCTGGCAACCTTTACCAAGTTGCACCTCCCCAACGAAGGCGAGAAGAAGTGGTTTGTCGCCGGCGATCAATTCCCGGTGGTCACTTCGCAGGGCTGGACTTTTGCCGTGGGCATCTGCTACGATTTGCGCTTTCCCGAAATTTTTCGCACCGCCGCCTGCCACGGCGCCGATTTCTTTTTGCTGCTTGTCGGTGGCAGCGGCGGCCAGCCGGGACCCGACGGCGACCAGGGTTCGCAGGTCGAATTGCACAAGGAGCTGGCCATGCAACTGCTGCCCGGCCGCGCCGTCGACAACGCCCTCTACATCGTCTACGCCAACCAGGCCGGGCACAGCGGCAACGCGCACTTTCCGGGATTTACTCTGGTCGTCGACCCGCAAGGAGAACTGGTCGACGAGTATCTGGCAGGCGAGGGCATGACGGTGACGGAAATTTCTCGCCCGGTTGTAGAAAAGGCGCGGCGGTCGGGGTGCTATACAGCGAATGAGATTCGGCCGGAGGTTTATGCGGGGGCGCGGCGGGTGGAGGGGTAGGGGATGGAGCTTGCTTGGTGGCGCCCGGGGGTGGCGGACATATGGTTTATCAACTGCGCGAATTTAATATCACTACAAATACTATTTCAGCAGCACCACTTTGCGAATGTCGGTTGCAGATTCTGACTGCAAGCGGACCAGGTACATACCAGTGGAGACTGGGCGCTCTGGAGCCACGGTGCCGTCCCAGCTGATCCGATAGTTGCCGGGCGTTTGGTGGGCATCTACCAACTGGCGCAGGCGCTGGCCCTGCAGGTCGAAAATATCCAGCTGTATGCGAGCGGCTGTCTGCACCTGATAGGGGATGACGACGGCGCGGTTAAAGGGGTTGGGAAAGGGCGCTCCCAGTTCAAAAGTCTGCGGCGCTGGGGTCCGAGCGCCGTCCTCGGCTACCAGCGTATTGGGCGAATTTCCCATGTACGATTTTACGTAGCCGTCGGCTGTACAAACCACCAAATCGAGAAACGAGTCGGCGTTTACATCGGCCAGCGCCAGGTCGCTGCACCTGGACCCGGCGTCCAGTGTCCAGGCTAGTTGCAGCGCACCGTCTTCCAGCTCGGCGCAGATAATCTGATTGCCGCTGGCGTACAAGAACTCGTCCCGCCCGTCGGCGTCAACATCGCCCGAAACCATATCGGTGGTGGCGGCGCCCACGTCCGCCAACGTGTGGAGAATAGCGCCGCTCTCTGGATGGTACACCTGCAGGCCGTCGCTCGTGGAGGCCACCAGGTCTAAAATGCCGTCGCCGTCCGCATCGCCCACGCCCATCAGCGATTGGACCTGGGTATAGTTCTGGTAGGGAGTTTGCCACACCCGGTCGCCTGCGGCGCTGAGCACGGCGTTGAGATAACCGCTGTGGCCCCAGATCAATTCCGGAGCCGCATCGCCAAACAGATCCACCACCGCCGGATAGGCATAGCCAATAAAACCGCTGCCGCTAAAGAGCGGGTCCACACTGGCGTTGTAGCCATAGGCCTGGCGCACCACATCCGCCGCACCGCTGGGCCCGTCGACAATATGCAGGCGATCGGGCCACATCACCACAATCTCTTCGAGCCCGTCCCCGTCGGTGTCGCCGGCCGCCGCCGGGTGGCCCCCAAAGCTGCGCGGGCTGTCGTCGGCCGGCAGGGTAAAGCCGTTGACCGCCCACAAAATTTCGCCGCTGCGGCCGTCGAGCAAATGGCCTATTTCGCTGCCGATCTTGCCCTTGCGCAGCGACACAAAAATGTCGATCCAGTCGGTGGAAGTGAAATGGCCCGGGGTCCAATACGACAGCCCGCTGAAATTCCATATCGGCATGCTGCCGTCGAACTCTTCAAACACCGTCTGCCAGCGAATTTCGCCGCCCGTTTCAACGGCCACCAGGCTGGCCTGGCCGCCCGGCGCCTCGCGGGCGAAGAGCACTTCCTTGCGGCCGTCCCGGTTCAAGTCGGCGGCGCTGACCCCCTTGTGAGCGGGCGCGCCGTTGGTCTGGCCATACCCCTGCAACTGCCAGCGCGACCGCGGCGTCGCCCCGGCCTCGGTCCAGGTGGGGGCCTCCAAACAAACCACCTCCTGGATGCCGGTCTGCACCACCACCTCGATGCGGCCGTCGTTTTCCAAATCGGCCACCACCGGCGTGCCCACCGCCGTAGAGGGCTGCCGGCTCCACTGGTGCAATGTGCCGGCGCCGCCAAAGAACTCGAGCCCCTGGTTATCATCGCCGCGCCCCAGCAAATGCACCAACGTGGCGCGCTGTCCATCCACCTCTGCCGCCGCCACGGCCTGCAATTGGGCGCCGGGCGGGGCCACCACCGACCACAATTGCGCCTCGCCGGCCGGCGCGCTAATGGAAAAGGCCGCAAGGCGTTCGGCTCCACCAGCAGGGTCCGGCGCCGCCACAAAAAAATCGCCCACCCCATCGCCGTCGGCGTCGCCCACCACTACAGAACGCAGGCCGTCGGCCGCGCCGCTGGCCACCTGCAGCGGCAGGCGGTCGAGTCGCCGGCTGCTAAAACTGCCGCGGGCGTGGCGCCAGCGCACCTGCGGCGCGCCGCCTTCCGGCGCCAGGTTCCACAGCGCCAGCGGCGCGTAGGGCGGCAGCGCTTCGCCCTGGGTCTGGCTGACAAAGAGTTCAAAAAACCCGTCGTTGTCCAGATCGCGAATGCCGTGCAAAAAGTGCTGCGCAAAATCGTAGCGTGTCTCGCCGCTGAGCGCGTCTACCGCCACCACGTGCCACTGCTTGTCGCCTCCGTCGTTGTAGACGCTGTAGACCACCTCAACGCGGCCGTCGCCCTCCAAATCGACCGCGGCGTTGACCTTGGGCCGCACGATTTTGGTTGACTGCGACGGGTCGGGCTGAATCTCCCGCAGCCAGCGCAGTTCCAGCGCAGCGCCGTCGTTGTCAATCACCTCGGTGTGCATGCTAAAATCGGCCACCACGACAAATTCGGGAAAGGGATCGGCGTCGATATTGGCGGCGGCAAAGAGACCGTAGTTGCGAAAATTGTGGTAGCGCAACTGCATGAGGGTGGCACCGCTGGCGCCGTCAAAAACCAGAATGCGGTAGTGCGTGGCCACCGCAATATCCAGCTGGCCGTCTTGATTGGCGTCCACCACAATGACATTGGGAGCCCACACGTCGTCAAAGGATTCGGTTTCCCACACCGTGCGCGCTTCACCCGTATCATAGGCCAGCAGGCGCCCCTTTTTGGGCGCGGTGCCGCCGTCGGCAAACGAATCCTCCATCTCAAACTTCTGCAAGCCCGGCACCTCGGCCAGAATCTTCGCTACCTTGACGTGGTGGTCTACTGGCACGGCCACGGGCGCGCCGTTGTCGTACACATCGCGCAGCGGCGCGCCAATGCCCCAGTCCCTGCCCCGCGTCTGGATATAGGCGGGATCTATGGGCACCTCAAACGGCAGGTCGATGCGCCGGTCCGCTCCCGGCTTGGCAATGGAGAAGTAACTCTCCCAGGCGGCAATATCAAAACGCCAGCCCTCGCGCGGCGCCCCGTCCATATAACCGATGCCCGGCGAGCGACCGCTCATGTGGCGGTCGCCGCGCAGCTGCAGCCACTCGGCCCGGCGCCCCTCGGGCTGAGCGGCGGTTGCAGCGGGAATTAGACAAACCAAGCCCGCGGCGATGCTTAAAACAAAGATTATCCCGCGCCTACAATAACCCATCTATTTGTCCCGTTTTCCTCACCTCTGCAATATGGCAAAAGCGCCCTCGACTTCAGCCAATATATGCGATACTCACCTAGTGCCCATCTCTCATCCATCCCATCACCCCTCGCCCAATACCGTCCGGCCGGTGCGCCGCGGCGGCTGGTAGATGGCCTCCTCTTCCGGCGTGGGATCGGCAATGGGGCAGGCGTCGGGGGCACTGCCCCACGCTATATAACCGGGCGAACACTTAAACAATATCGAGCGCCGCAGCCGCCCTTTGGGCCGCCACGGCAAGGTGCCGTGGACCAGCGCCTCGTTAAAAATCACCACCGAGCCGGCCGGCGCCGCCACCTGCGCCACGCAACCCCAATCCGCGTCCAGCGCCAGCACCTCCCCCGGCGGCCGATAATTGGCCTTGTGACTGCCCGGAATGCAGGCAAAACCGCCGTCGCCCTCTTCGACGTCGGTCAACTGCCACGCCGCCACGCAAAGGCCGCAGTGCATTTTGCCGTGCGCAAAACCGTGGTACTGGCTCGGGTCAAAGGTCATGCCCCCGTGCAGCTTGTGACCCTCGGTATCGCTGTCCATCTGGATCAAACCGGGGCCGTGGTCGAGGCGAAACCCGGGGGCCAGTATTTCGTTAAAAACATCTACAACTTTGGGGTGCGTCAGCATGCGCCTGAAGGGATCGCACCAAGGCCGCTCAAAAGTCAGGGGGTTTTGCCGCAATTCGCCGCGGCCCGAGCCGGCGACCAGATTGGCGGCGCCCTTCGACAAACCCGGCTCGCGCTTTTGCACCAGATCAATATGGCGTTCTATGGCCTCGTTGCCGGTGGCGACTTCCTCCGCAGTAAGCAGATCTTCGATGACAACATAGCCCCACAGATCAAACATAAATTTCTCTTTTTCGGTCATCTATAACCCCTCCGGTTTGTTCTTTATTCGCCCACCTGTGGCCGCCGTCCAAATGCCGCGGCGGCCGACCTGGCAAAATTAGGCGCAATCGCACTACCAACGCAACTTAAATCGCGCCGCCTAAACAGCGTTTCCCCTCAGTATTCTATACCTTATATTGACGGCGGCCGTACTGTTTTGATGTTGTTCACTAAAGTGACAAAGACAACTCACACAAATCTATGTACCGAAACAAAGGAAAGAATTGATGGCTAAACCGAATAGATCGCGTCAGTGGAGCCGGCGAATGAACGCGCCCAGCGAAAACCCCAAACGCATCGCCATCGCCGGCGCCGGCAATATGGCCCGGGTCCGCGGCCAGGCCTTCATCGACACCGGTCGCGCCCAAATTTGCGCCGTGGCGTCGCGCCGCGCCAACAGCGCCCGCGCCTGCGCCGCCGAGCTGGGCTGCGAACTCTACTTTGACGACTACCGCCGCCTGGCCGCCAGCCAACCCGACGCCCTACTCATCGAACTGCCCCACAAACCCCAGGACGAAGTATCCCTCTGGGCCCTGCAAGAAGGCCTCGACGTCCTCATCGGCGGCTGCCTGGCCGCCGACCTGGAAGCGGGAGAACAAATCATCGACCTGGCCCAGCGCCACAACCTAATTGTCGAAGCCGGCTTCCAGCGCCGCTACGACCCGGCCTGGCAAGAAATCCACCGCCTCGTCAACAGCGGCGAGTTGGGCGCTCCCGCCATGGCCACCTGCATGGCCCTCTGGCACCCTGACCCCACCACCTGGTATTGCGACCAGGACCAAAGCGGCGGCATGCCCCTAACCCACATGAGCTATTGTTACCTCAACGCCTGCCGCTGGATTTTGGGCCAACCGACCGCCGTGAGCGCCGCCGCCAATCGCACGGTGGGCACAGCCCCCAACCGCGTAACCGAGGAGAGCTGCGCCGCCCTCATCCACTTTGCCAACGGCGCCTTCCTCAGCGCCACCGCCAGCTATATCGGCCCCCAGGGCATGGACGACGCCCGCACCCGCATCGTCTGCAGCGCCGGCGGCGTATTAGTCAACTCCGACGAATCTCTCACTATATACCGCCAGGACCAATCCGAACAACGCACCTTCCCCTCCTCCCCTTCCTCCATGGTCCACCAAGCCAACGCCTTCCTAGACGCCCTCGACACCCGCACCCCGGCTCACAACCCCCCCGCCGACGCCCTAGTAGACCTGCACATCGCCGCCGTCATCTCCACCGCCGCCGCCCAACACCGCACAATTCCCCTGGAGCCATCTTGAGTCCACCAGAACCAGCGCAGTCCATAACCCATATGCCCGGCTAGAGCCAGGGGGAGGCGGTTTTGCCGGCGGTGCTTTGTGGGGGGGATGCCGGGGGAAAGGGCGGCCGGGACTCACAACCGCAAAGCGGTTGTGGGGGCGTGGGGCCGGGCAGGCCGCCCTGGGACTCACAAAGCACCATAGGCAAGGCCGCCTCCCCCTGGCTCTACCAAGCCCACGCCACCCCACTCGTCCAATAAATCGACCTCAACAAGGAAAAAACCATGACCACAACCAATTTCAACTATGAAGTAGTAGAAAACTGGGCCCTGGGCCCCCAGGGCCACGCCATGGGTGGCGTCGTACCCGCCGCCGCCGCCGACGCCCAGGGCCGCGTCTTCATCGCCCGCCGCGCCCCCCCCGCCCTGCTCGTCTACACCCGCGACGGCACCTACCTCGAAACCTGGGGCGCCGACCTGCTAACCAACCCCCACCTCCTGTGGATCGACGATCAAGACCAGGTGTACGCCGCCGACATCGACAGCCACACCATCCGCTGCTTTGACCCCCAGGGCAAGCTAGTACAAACCTGGGCCACCCCCGGCACGCCGGGCGTCCCCGACCAGCCTTTCAACAAACCCACCAAAGCCATGCGCGGCCCCTCCGGCGACCTCTACGTATCCGACGGCTACGGCCAGTTCCGCATCCAGCGCTTTGACACCGAAGGCAAGCTGCTCCACTCCTGGGGCGCCGAGGGCCCCGGCCCCGGCCAATTCGCCCTGCCCCACAGCCTGTGGGTCGACCGCCACGAACGCGTTTGGGTGGCCGACCGCGAAAACAGCCGCATCCAGCGCTTTGATGCCGAGGGCAACTACCTGGACGAGTGGACCAATGTAGAAAGGCCCATGGATATCTTTATTACCCCGGACGACACCGTATTTGTGGCCGAGGACACTTCGCGGGTCAGCATCTACAACCTGCAAGGCGAGTTGCTGGCCCGCTGGGGCGAAGACGGCTCTGCCCCGGGGCAGTTCGCCGACGCCCCCCACAGCATCTGGGTAGACGACGAAGGCTCGATCTATATCGGCGAAGTGCCAACCCTGCACGACCGGGTGCAAAAATTTCGCCGGGTGTAAATCAAAATGGAATTAGCTCCCGGCAAACAATTATTCATAGACGACTTTTTTATCGAATCCCTGGTCGGCGCCCGCCGCGTGCTCAACCAGCCGCAGAAACTAACCGTCGACCAGCCGCTCGAATTCCCCTTTGAAAAGCCGTGGGAACAGGGCAACATCCACTTCGGCCGCGTCCTCTACGACGAAAATAATCAATCGTTCCGCATGTACTACGAAGTCGCGACCCCAAACGAAAACCGAGTCTGCGTCCTCAACTCCCACGACGGCCTCCACTGGGAATACCCCGAACTGGGCCTGGTCGAATTCGCCGGCTCAAAAAACAACAACATCACCAACTGCCCGGCCTCCATCTCGCTGTCGGCCAGCCTGGGCGTGCTGTGGGACCCCCGCGCTAAAGACGAAGCCTACCGCTGGAAACGCGTCGACAATAAACCCACCGGCGTGGGGCCCAACGACAAATCCATCTGGTGCGCCTACTACTCGCGCGACGGCTACAACTGGCAGGCCTACCCGCCGGGCCCGCACAGCGCCCAAACCATGCTCTTTAATTACGGCGCCCGGCCCAACACCTTTGGCGGCGTCATCAATCCAGACGCACCCTACGCCTATTACTTCCAGCGCGGCTCGGGCCGCGCCACCCGCATTTTGGGCCGCCGCGACAGCGCCGACTTTCTCAACTGGTCCGGCCTGCGCACCGTCATCGACCTAGACCTGGACGACCCGCCGGGCACCGAGCTCTACTCCGCCAGTGGCGACCGGGCCAACCGCACCGACGGCGGTTTGCACCTCATAATGCTGCACGTCTTTTCCACCGACCCGGCCGAGCCCTACGCCCAGCCCATGGCCGGCAGCTATTGGGGCGAAGACGCGCCCAGCGCCACGCCTATCCGCACCGACGGCTTTATCGACAGCCAGCTGGCGGTCAGCCGCGACACCGTGTCGTGGCAACGCTACCGCCAGCCCTTTTTACCGCGCGGCGCCGCCGGCGCCTGGGATTGGGGCATGCTCTACGCCGACGCCCCCATCCGCCACCAGGACAAGCTGTGGATCTTTTACCAGGGAAATAACCTGACCCACTTTGGCCGCTCGCCACAAATCTGGGATACGCCGTTTGCGACGGAGCAGCACCGCAATAAGGGTGTGGCCGTACTCCGACCCGACGGCTACGTCAGCGTCGAAGCCGCCGCCTATGCCCCGGGCCTGCTCACCACCCACCGCTTTCGCCAGGAATCGGGGGGATCTCTGCGGGTCAACGCAGACGCCAGCGCCGGCGAGTTGCGCTACGAGCTTTTGACAGACACCGGCGTGCCCATCCCGGGTTTTACTGCCGCCGATTGCAACCCCATCCGCAGCGACGCCCTCGACGCCGCGCTGTCGTGGAAGGACATCCCTGGCTGGCCCGCCACAGCGAGCGAAAAAGCGGCGCAATTCCCCAAATTGGGCCAGACGGGGGCCTATATCAAACTGCGCTTCCACATTGCGCCGGCCACCAAACTCTACTCCGTCGCGCTCGACCCGCCCGAGGTCACCATGTGGCGCGCCAAGGTCTCGCAGGGAATCGACTGATAGGTTTGTGGGACAGCCTTGTCAGCTCAACAAAGAGAAATAGCGTAAATATCCCTACAAAAATGGGACATAAATAACTCACTGTGCTATTTATGTCCCATATCATTTCGGGTGTTTTCCCTTTGAAATTAATAAAATAGATAAAATTATCGTATTTTATATAAAAAATTTAGTTTGATTTTAATTTTCACAAATTGGCATCCGTTTTGCAAAGGATAAAATGGCAGGGCAATGGATGTCCCGCCTTCCTCGCCACAAATGGGTAATTAGCAGAAAGGAGCCAGACATGAACACCGCAAAATCAGTACTATCCAAAACCGCGATTGCCCTCTTAATTCTCGCTCTACCGCTCGCCGCTAGCGCTCAAATTCAGCACTTTCGCCCCTACGACCAATCCGGCCTGAACGTCTTTGAAACGCCGGCCGAAGCAGACACCGCCTTTGAAGAAATGACGGTCAGTTGGGGCGCCGCCTTCACCCATCAGTTCCAGGGGCTGGACCACAACAACGCGCCGGGCGGCCTAATCGAGCTGGGCCCGGGCTTCAACACGGCCACGGCCAATTTAAACCTCGACGTGCAGCTGGCCGACGGCATCCGCGTCAACGTCATCTCCTACCTGTCGTCGCGCCACCACCCCGAAGCTTGGGTCAAGGGCGGCTACCTGCAGGTCGACAAATTGACCATACTGGGCAGTCCGACCATCGACCGGCTGATGAAAAACTTGACCGTGCGCGCCGGCCACTTTGAAATCAACTACGGCGACGCCCACTTCCGCCGCTCCGACAACGGCAACGCCCTTTACAACCCCTTTGTGGGAAATTACATAATGGACGCCTTCACCACCGAAATTGGCGCCGAAGTGTACTACCACAACAGCGGTTGGCTGGCCATGGCGGCCATCACCGGCGGCGAGATCAAGGGATCGGTCGACCGGCCCGACAATCGCGCCCCTTCGTATTACGGCAAAGTGGGCTACGACAAGCAGGTGGCGCTCGACGTGCGGCTGCGCCTGACCGGCTCGGCGTACACCACCAGCAAGTCCCTAAACAACACCCTCTATTCGGGCGACCGCGGCGGCTCGCGCTACTACCTGGTCCTCGAAGAAGAAGGGGCAAGGACCTCGAGCAACTTCACCTCCAGCCGCTTTAACCCCGGCCTGCGCAGCGAGGTGACGGCAATGGTGGTCAACCCCTTTGTCAAATACGGCGGCCTCGAATTGTTCGCCAATCTCGAGCGCGCCAAAGGCAAGGCGGCCAATGAAACCGCCGACCGCACCTGGAACCAATACGCCGGCGAGGTCATCTACCGCTTCATGGCGAGCGAAGAAGCCTACGTCGGCGGGCGCTACAACACCGTGACGGGCGATTTGGCCGGCGGCGGCGAGGCCTCCATCGACCGGGTGCAATTGGGCGCCGGTTGGTTCGCCACCCAAAACGTGCTGGTCAAGGCCGAGTACGTCGACCAGACCTACAACGACTTCCCGGTTGAAGATCTGCGCAACGGCGGCAACTTCAACGGCGTAATGATCGAGAGCACCGTCGCCTTCTAGGCAATTCGCCGGGCCTCTGTTCCCCTGGCACTCGATCCGGGCAGGGCCTATAGCAGGCCCTGCCCGACTTTGTGAAAGGAGAGACGCCATGACATCGACGTTGCTAAAAGCGCTCGCGTTGCTCCTGGTCGGCAGCGCCGCCGCGGCGCAAGCCCCGTCCCTAAAGCTGGCCCCGGAATACCAGATGCGCATCGAAGGCACCTCCAACCTGCGCGACTGGGGTGCCGACATCAAACAAATGGAGGTCGAATTAGTCCTGCGACACTCCACCGCTTATGCCCCTGCCGACCTGCGGCCAGAGCATTTTAAAAAAATGACGCTTACAATTCCGGTGGAAGGCATTTCTTCGGGCACGCGCGGCTTGACCGGCAAGATTCACAAATATCTCAAGAAGAAAAAACACCCGTTCATCACCTTTACCCTGGACCACGTGACCTCCGTAGAACACCAAGGAGACGCCGCCCTGATCACCGCGCAGGGCGTCATCAACGCCGCCGGCAAAGATCAGGTGGTCACTTTGCGGGTCACGGCCATTACAGATGAATCTGGACGCCTCTGCATTGCCGGCACCCAGCCGTTGGCCATGACGGGATTTGACATCAAACCGCCGACGGCCGTATTCGGCACCATCAAAGCCAAGGATGAATTCGCCGTGCGCTTTAACCTGTCGTTCAACCGCTAATATCGCTATGAAGCGCTACCACTCATACGGCACCCTGGCAACGCTGGTCTTCGCCCTGCTCGGACAAGCGTTGCTAGGGTTGGCCCAAACGCATTTCGTCGCCGCCGAAAACAGCCGTTTGTGGATTGAAGGGCGCTCCAATATCAATAAATTTGAGTGTGGCGCCAGCGCCTACAATCTGGATGCGCGCCTCCGCCAAACGGCGGCAAAAAATCGTTCGGCCATTTCTAACGATCAAGTTTCTCTGGAAGTCCGCATCCTGGTAGACGGATTCCGCTGTGGCAATACGCGCATGGACCGCGACCTGAAAAAGGCGCTCCAGGTCGAGCGCTTTCCCACCATCCACTTTGCCTTTCTCGGTGCCGAGCCTGTAGGATCTTCCGCCGCTGCCGGCGACGCTCGCCTTTTGCGCGTCCACGGCAACCTGACCATTGCCGGCGTGACCCGCAGAATCGAACTAACCGTCAACGGCCACCGCCTGGCGGACGGGCGGGTGCGCGCCCGCGGCAACACCCTGGTACTGATGACGGACTACAGCCTAAAACCGCCGCACCGCTTCTTCGGACTGGTCAGGGTAAAGGACCAACTGGCGGTCCACTTCGACTTGCTTTTACATCCGCAGAGATCGGCCGCAGAATAACCGTTGAAACGTCGGCCGGTAGTGAGAGTCGCCAACTCCAACTAGCCGCCAACCGTCAAGCAGGCCGATCGACCCACTTGTACACCGCTTTGGAATTGCGCCAGAAGAACTTCTCCGCCGCCCCGCTGCCCTTGTCTTCAAAATAGCGCGCGACAATGGCGTGGGCCGTGGCAAAATCGCTCACCTGTTCGATCTGCGGCCAATTGCTGCCGTAGATCAAACGCTCTGTGCCAAAGGCGTGCCACAGCCCATCGAGGGTCGGACGGTAATACTCGACGTCGGCCGGAGACGGTACGATCTCGGTCATTTGCACCAGGGCGGAAACCTTGCAAGAGATATTGGGCCAGGCGGCGATCTCCTGTATCCCACGCGCCCATTGTGCATTGGGCGCTTTGCCGTTGATGGGGCGGCATTCGACAATGTGGTTGAGCACCATGCGCAACCCGGGCACGCGCCGCACCAGTTCGGCGGCGTAGCCCAGCGTCTGCGGCCCGCCGTGGTAGTCTAGCGTCAGGTCTTTATCGCGCAACAACTCCAGGCTTTGGACCAATGTGTCCGTCACGTCTTCTACGACCGGCTGCGGCTTGCCATGGTAGCCGCGATAACAACTGGTGTGCAACCTAAATCCGTTGAACAGCGGATTGGCGGCAAAGCGCTCCAGGTAGTCGGCAAAATCGTCGGCAAAGGGATCCAGATGACCGACGATGCCCACGATAAATGGGTCGTCCGCGGCCAGGTCCAAATCCCATTGATTGCCCTCGATCTCGCCGCCGGATTCTACGATAATCGTACCCGTCACACCCTCCGGCACCGCCACGGCTTTGTAAGTCTCGGGCATTTCCGTCCGGTAAATATCGTGCTTGGGATGCGCCGGATCGCCAAAATGAGTGTGGGTGTCAATAATCATAACCATCTCCATAAATAAACCCGGCCAATTTTCTTTGGCCGTTTGTGAAGCCCGGTGAAGATAACCAGCCATTCATTCGCCGCCAAGCAACGCCTCGTCAACCGCACTTGTATTGCACCCATCTCCACTTTCGCCTATGATCTTGTCCGGGAAAAAACACATGCTGAACACACTCCGCCACGCCATCTTCAAAACCCTGAGCGCCCGCCTGTTCTACGGCTGGGTCATCGTGCCCGTGGCCGCCATTTCTATGTTTGCCACCGGCCCCGGCCAGTCGCACCTCATCGGCTTGTTCTTCGACCCCATCTCCACCGAACTGGGCCTGTCGCGCACCTCCATCGCCATCGCCTACGGCAGCGCCACCCTGGTGGCCGCCTTGCTGCTGCCCAAGATGGGCGGCCTCATCGACCGCTTTGGCGCCGCGACCATTCTGTGGCTTATCGCCCTGGGTTTGGGATTAAGCTGTATCCTCTTCAGTTTTGCAGCTAATTGGATCTACGTTGCGGTGGGCTTTGCTTTTTTGCGCTTTCTGGGACAGGGCTCGCTAATCTTAAACTGCACCAACATCGTTTCGCAGTGGTTCAGCCGCAGGCGCGGCTTTGCCCTGGGGCTGATGTCTCTGGGCTTTCCCATCTCCATGGCCCTGCACCCGCCGCTGTGTCAGTGGCTCATCGAGACCATAGGCTGGCGCCAGACCTGGGTCTGGCTCGGCGTCAGCACCTGGGTCCTAATGCTGCCGCCCATCCTCTTGCTGGCCCACAGCAAGCCAGAGCAGGTGGGCCTGACCCCCGACGGCATTACTACGCCGCAAGAATCCGAGCGCGCTTCTGCCGTCACCGGCCTCACCCTCAAAGAAGCACTGACCACCCCGGCCTTCTACATCCTCACTACAAGCTTATTTTTTCTCTCGATGCTGGTGACGGCGCTGCACGTCGAAAACAAAAGCATCCTGATGCACCACGGCCTCTCGGCCACCCAGGCCGCCTCCATGTTCACCGTCATCGGCATTACCGCGGCCCTTTCCTCGCCGCTGGTGGGGCGCATGCTGGACCGCTTTCGCAGCGAGCGCATGCTCTCTGGGGGGCTGCTGATAATGAGCGCCTCCCTCGTCTCCATAACCCTGGTACACGACCTCAAAAGCGCCGTGGTCTACGCCCTTATCTTTGGCCTCAACAACGGCATTACCATGACTTACTTCGCCTTCCTCCTGCCGCGCTACTTCGGCCGCAAACACCTGGGCAACATCCAGGGCGTCAGCCAGATGGTGGGCGTCCTGGGTGCCTCGCTGGGACCGCTGCCCCTGGCCCTGGCCCTGGACTTCTCTGGCAATTACGACTTTACCCTCAAGGGGCTGGCGATCATCCCGATCATCTGCTCTGTGGTCGCCCTTTTCCTGCGTGAGCCACCGCAGTTGTCTCAATCTGCTCACGCGGCAACGCCCGTACCGCCTGGATAATCCTTCTCTTCGTCTGATTTCCACCAGAGCGCCTGCCTTAAAAACCGCTGGCACGGCGTTTTTGCAACGCCTATACTTAGCCCAAATCCACCAAAGGAGCCCCCATGTCTGCCCAAAACTACTACGACGAAGTTCCCCCTTTCCCGGCCCTCACCCCGGGCCAAAGACTGTTCTTTGAAGTCAACGGCTACGTCGTAATAGAAAACACCCTCACCCCCCAAGAAACCCGGCGCACCAAAGACGCCCTCCTAAACCTGCGCCGCACCTTTGCAGAATCCGGCGACCCCCTCAGCTTTAACCTCAACGGCTGCCACAGCGGTCGCTTTGACCCCCACTACTACGCCTTCGAACACCTGCTGCAAAGCGACCCGGATATTTTCGACCACCTCACCCACCCGCGCATGGTCGCCCTGGCCGAAGAAGCCGTCGGCGGCAAAGTGCGGCTGGACGAATCGGCCGCCATCATCAACCGCTGCGACCTCGATATCGACCCCAACAAACCCTACGAATTTCAATTCCACCGCGGCGGCCAGCCGGGCTTTGACAGTTATACCTACGGCGACCTCTACCACTGCACCTTTGTCAAAACGCTCACTAACCTCACCGACCTGGGGCCCGACGACGGCGGCACCACCGTCATCGCCGGCAGCCACAAACTCAATTGCGACGAGTGGGAAATGGTGGAGGCTGCCTACCAAAACCCCAGCCTCATCCACCAGGTAGAAGCCCCGGCCGGCTCCACCATGCTGATGTGCGAAACCCTCATTCACGCCACCGGCCACCACCGCCGCGACGAAGAACGCATCGTCATCATCGCCGGCTACTCACACCCCAAACACCAGGCCATGGCCAATTGGGAGCCCACCCCGGCGTTTCTCGAAACCGTACCCGACGAAAAAAAGCAACTGGTCAACGGCCACCCCTACTGGACCTGGCCGGAGCGCCACCGCCACCTGGGTATGGCCCCCAATCAAGAAGACGTACCCTACCGCGCCCGCATGTGGTCAGTCGCGCACAAGAGGGACTAGGTCTTCTGTAAATCAATCTTTGGTTAAGGGATTTTCCCAGCGCAGATCTGAAAAGCGGGCGAAATCGGTATCGGTGGTACAAAGGATCAGGCCGTGTTCAATGGCCAGCGTTGCGAGGTGGGCGTCGGGCACGTGGTTGGCGCTCAGTCCCTGTGTCTTGCATAAGGGAGTGAGAATTTCCCGGTGCCGGTCTGTGGCCAGCGGTGTCCAACTGGCGGGCGCGTCGAGCCAGGATTCGACCTGCTTCCAGGCCATCTTCGATGGGTTCGGGACGTTCGAAAATGCGCGGATTGCACACCAGGCGCACAAATGCCAGCAAACTGGGCCAGGGCAAGCCGATGGGCGTTGTGGCGTTTAGCTTGTCGTCGAGCCAGGCGCGGACGGCGCCGTGTTGTTAAAAATTGGCGACGTGGGCGTATACCAGAAGATTGGCATCTACCAGCCTCACCTGAAATCTTCTCCCTCTGCCAGGGAAAGTGCTTCGGCAACATCGTCGACGTTGCCAACGAGGCAACGCCCCAGTTGGACAACCTTGGTGCGGTGGGTTTTGCGCCTTTGCGGCTGCGCCTGGGCGTTGTTCAGCCCGGCGCGCAATAGGTCGTTGACGATTTGCTTGAGACTGCCCTTACCGCTGCGGCGCAAGCGCTCCAGTTGCACCGCGATGTCGTCATCTATAGTCAGCGTAGTTCTCATACATCAAAACATAATAAATATGATGTTTTGATATCAAACCCTATCGCCGTCCCCCTCATCGTCCGCTTCCACTGCCCAAGCGGTAGAACAGAGCGTAGATCTAAACCATATGAATTGCTTATCTATCAGCAACTTTGCTTGATGTGTATATTTACAATATGTCGATTAAATTAGAATTTGGATTAACAATGGTTCGGAATGCGGCACTTTTTTGTCAAAATCTGTCCGAATCATTGATTAACAATCAATCGCCCACATATACAAAAACATAATAGAATTGATTATTGCAAGTCGGTCCTAAGCAATCCCCACTTCCCCCATCAAGCCGCGCAAATACGCCGCGTCCTCGCGCACAAACTCCTCCAGATTCGCCGGCTTCTCCTCAGCATACCCCACCTGTCGAATAATGGCCTCGTCAAACTGATATTCCGTGTGCACCGCCAGGTCGCCATCAAAGCCCATATCCTTGAGCAAAGTCAACACCCGCCGCCAGTCGACGCTGCCCGCACCCATCTTCACAAACATCGGCGCGCGCGCCGGCTCCGCCCCCTCCGCCTGCGGCACATGGCAGCCGTCTTTAATGCCCACAATGCTCAAATAATCGCGCACCATCGCCAGCCCCATGGCCAGGTCTTCGCCGTCAAAAGCAATATGCCCAAAGTCGGGATACACCCCCACCAGCTGCGGATCAAAATCGCCCACCAAGTGCATAGCCCCGGCGCAATTCGACCCCACGCACGCGCCGCTGTGGGTGTGGTGGCACGACTGCACCCCGTACTGCTCGCTGAGCCGGCAAAAAGCGGCCAGCCCCTCCCGCGCCTGCCCCAGCACCTCCCAATAGTCGTCCCCCTCCTGATAGTACCAATAGCCCAGCTTGATCCGCCCAATGCCGGCCTCGGCGCAGGCCGCGTAGAGGCGCTCGGCTTCGGGCGCCGCCGCATCGTTAAAACTTACAGGGGCCGTAACCAGCGGACACACCAGCCCTTCGTCGCGCAAGCGCCGGTGCGCCTCGGGCAAAGTCTGGTCGGCGTTCTCCAGAGTCACGGGGTGGCCGGGCCGCGCGCAAATGTCGAGCCCGTCATAGCCCCAACTGCGCGCCGTTACACCCAGGCGCTCGAGTTCGAATTCGGCAAAGAATTTGGTATTTAGAACGATATGCATCATTGACCTCCTTATAAGTAATCCGGCCCGCCCACCGGCCCCAACAACTCGTAATTCTCCTCCGGCGTGCCCACCTCCGCCAAAAAATCGCGCAATGCTTTCTGCATGCGCCGCGCCACCTGGGGATATTTGCGAATCACATTGCGCTTCTGTCCCGAATCTTCCCTGGTATCGTAAAGCTCCGGTCTGCCACCCTTCTCCCCATAGGCGATATACGTCCAGCGCTTGTCCGTTACCGTCGGCCCGCCGTTGCGAATAAACGTCGAGCTAAACGCATAGCGCCGCGGCCAGCCCTTCTCGCCGCCCCGCATCAATTTCTTGAGCGAATGACCGTGCATCTCCAAGCCCGGTTTCTTCACCCCCGTCAAATCCATCAACGTCGGCAATAAATCCACCGACTGCGTCAACGCCTTCACCCGCTTGCCGCCCTTCACCCCCGGCGCCGCAACCATCAGCGGTATGTGCGTCAACTCGCTATACAGCGGCCAGACGCGCTCGTCGTCCGGGTGAATGTTCGACTTGCCGGTGCGGTTGTGCTCGCCCACAAACATGCCGTGGTCCGAAGTAAACACCACCACGCTGTCGTCAAAAAGCCCCAACTCGGCAATCTTGTCCATCACATAACCAATCCACTTATTCACCAGATAAATCTCAGCCGCGTAATGCGCCGCCAGATTGGCCAGCTCCTTTTTAGTATACGCCGTAGCCGGCCCGTAATTGGGATGAATCTGCGGCGGCCCGTCGTAGCCCGGCCGCTCGTAGCGCCGCACCAGATGCTCGGGCGGGTCCCACGGCTCGTGCGCGTCAAAAAAATCGACCCACAGCAAAAAGGGACCGGCGTCGGCGTTCTCTTCCAGCCAGCGGCTCACTGTGCGGCTCGTCTGCGCGCAAAAGCGATCCTCCTCCCAGGCCCAATCGCGATTGGTCCAACTGTGCTGCGTCGCCAAATTGCCAAAACGCGTCTTTTTCATGTGCGGATCCACCCGCGTGCGCCCGTCGGTCGGCACCACCTGGCGCGGCGCCAGATTGCCCTTGAGCAGCGGCTTGTCGCCCTCCTGACCGCGAATCCAGAACGCCCCGTCAAACCCCCGATTAAAAAAATGCTCCCCGCTCATCAAATGCGGTGTGTCGGCGATGAGCTGGCTCTGGTAACCGGCGGCGCCAAAAATCGTACTCAACACCGGAATTGTGCGGTCGAGCGGCTGCCAGCCGTGGAACGGAAAGCTGTAGCGCCCGGTGAACAGATCGGTGCGGTTGGGGATGGTGGGAAAGCTCGACAGATAGTGCCGATCAAAACACACGGCACGCTCGGCAAAGCGGTCGAGTCCGGTGCGGCCGATCCAGGTGTTGCCGTTGCACCCCAGGTAGTCGTAGCGAAAGGTGTCGCTCACCAGCACGATGATATTCATAATTTCCTCCGCGCAGCGGTTTCTGTCGCATCCGTGTTTGCTTATTATATATCCAGATACCGTACGCGACAACATTCAGGGAGCAAAGCATGAAGGTCACCAGCGAACATCTAGATTTTTACAAAGAGCAGGGGTACGTTGTTATCGAAGGGGGACTCACCGACGACGACATTGAACCCCTCATCCAGGACCACATTGTGACCGTCGACCAGATCGCCCAGGACATGCACCAGCAGGGCAAAATAACCGATCTCTGTGAAGACGACCCCTTTGAAACGCGCTTGGCCCGCCTGGCCGACCAGTGCGACGAAATCACCGGCTGCCCCGACATCGGCGAAACGCGGCAGCGCGGCACCTACGAATTTTTGCGCAACAAAAATCTCGTCGATATCATCGAACCCTTCATCGGCCCCGAAATCACCTGCAACGCCGTGTCGCACGTGCGCCCCAAATTGCCCGACACCGACGTCATCTTCCACCAGGACGCCATCTTCACCAGCGAGCCGGCGCGCGGCATTTTACAGGTGACCGTGTGGGTGCCCATAGTCGACGCCACCGTAGAAAACGGCTGCCTGCAAGTTCAGCCCACCCTCCACGAGCGCCGTCAGGTCTACTGGAACTACAATAGAGACCTGCCGAAAACCGAACGCGTCGACCTGCCCATGAAAAAAGGCGACGTACTCATCATGCACAAACTGACCCCCCACGGCTCCGACTTCAACAAAACCAAAGAAGTGCGCTGGAGCATGGACCTGCGCTACCAGAAAACCGGCGAGCCCTCCCCCCGCCCCGAGTGGCCCAGCCTGGTCGCCCGCAGCCGCCGCGACCCCAGCACCGAAACCCCCTACGAAACCTGGCGCGACCAATGGGCCGCCGCCCTGGCCCAAACCCCCAAACAACTCCGCTATCCCCGCCCCGGCGAAATCCAGCCCTTCGCCGGAGAAATGTACCTCACCCAGCCTACCTAAGACCAACGCAGTCATCAAACCACATGCCCACTGGTCCATGGGTGGGCGGTTTTGCCGGCGGTGCTTTGTGGGGGCCGGGCCGGGCAGGCCGCCCTGGGACTCACAAAGCACCATAGGCAAAGCCGCCCACCCATGGACCACCAAGCCAACCCCCACACCAAACCAATCCCAAACCATGCCACCAACAACCCCATTTTCCCAACTCCAAGCCCACTACGAAGGCCCCACCCAATTCACCGCCACCGACCGCACCCAAAAAAAACTCCGCTACACCCTGCTCTGCCCCGCCGGCCTACCCGCCGGCACCGACGTCCGCGTCTCCATATCTAACGTCCGCTCCTTCTCCGCCATCCCCTGGAACCTCGACGGCGTCGACCTCCTCGACGCCAAAGGCCGCCCCCGCAAAGACGGCACCGTTGGAAGTTTCGTACTGGCCCACGTCATCCCCATAGGCTGGGCCGATATGATGCGCGGCGGCGACACCCCGGCCGGCGGCGGCATGGCGGGCCGCCAGCGCGGCCCCGTGCACCTGTGCACCGCCACCATAACCACGGCCCTGGCCCCCGGCGCCCAACTGCGCTTCTCACTCAAGGGCCTGCTCGCCCCGCAAACCGTCGACGGCCAGCTGCGACTGCGCATCCGCCGCCAGCGCGCCGACGCCTTCCAGCTCGTCGGCAAACCCGTCGTCCTGCAAAATCTTCCCGGCAAAGTCAGCAAAATCGAATTGCGCCCCGCCCAACCCGCCGCCGACGGCATCGTGCACCTCACCGCCTTTGCCACCGATGCCAACCACAACCCCGTCCCTAATTATAAAGGCCGCTTACTCCTCGACAGCGAAGGCGCCGCCGACGTCCCCCACACCATCCAGATCACCGACAACGGCATCGCTTCACTCGACCTCCGCATCGCCCCCGACGAACTCCCCCTGCGCCTCCACGCCCGCGACCCCCGGCGCAACCTCGAAACCACCAGCTCGCCCGTCGTCGCCCGCAAAAAGCACGGCGTCTACTTTGGCGCCCTCCACTTCCACACCGATTATTCCATCGACGGCGACCGCAAACTACAAGACGCCTACGCCTACGCGCGCGACTGCCTCAACCTCGACGTCGCCGCCGTCACCGACCACGCGCCCTTAGGACTGGACTGGCAAGAAACCCTGCAACACAACGAACGCTTTAACGACCCCGGTCGCTTTGTCACCCTGCCGGCCTGGGAAAGCTCCAACGCCTATGGCCACGCCAACGTCTACCTGCGCACGCCGCAATCGCCGGCCCACCCCGGCATGTGGCAACCCGACACCTCGCCCTCCGACACGCGCTGGCCCAAAGACGCCATCGTCATCCCCCACCACCCCACCGCCAGCGACTACGTCCACCCCAGGGACACCTACTGGGAATACCAGTCCACCGAACGCTATTGGGGCGCCTACGATTGGAGCGCCATTAACCAGCGCGTACGCCTGGTGGAAATTGTGCAGGCGCGCGGCTCGGCCGAAACCGACTTCCGCGACACCTACTGGGGCGCGAGTAACCAGGGCACCGGCGCCTCGGTCAGAGACGCCCTGGCCGCGGGCCACCGCGTTGGTTTTGTCGGCGGCACCGACAACCACCTGGGCTTTCCCACCCGGGGCCACAACGACTACGTCGGCATGACCGCCTTCCTCGCCCCCCAACTCAGCCGCGACGCCATCTGGCAAGCCATGGACCAGCGTCGCACCTACGCCACCTCCGGCGTGCCCATCGTCTGCCACTTCCAGCTCAACGGCCACCTGATGGGCAGCCAGTGCCGCCTCAAACGCGGCAGTGCCGTCCACTTTAGCGCCGAGTTGCACGGCACCGCCCCCATAGAGCGAATCGAAATCATCTCCAACGGCATAACCCTATGGCATACGCGCCCCAACGCCTGGGGCGTAGAATTGCACGATGTCGAACTCACCGCCGCCTTATCGCAATCGGCCTATTACTACCTGCGCCTACGCCAGGCCGACGGGCACCGCGCCTGGCTCAGTCCGGTGTGGGTAGATGTCGCATAAATCCATGCCCAAATTTTCTCTTCACTAAAATCAGCGCACCTAAAGCCACCCAATAACCAGGACCCCTCATGAGCGCCCAAACCGAATACGCCATCACCATCAACCAAACAGAAAAAGCCGAACTGCTGCCCGTTGAAGAGGACACCCAGGTCGGCCCCCAAGAAATCGCCGGCCCCTCGCTGGCCACCCTGGTCAGCGCCGGCACCGAACTCAACAGCGGCTACCTGGCCAGCGAAGGGTTTCCCAAACAATCCGGCTACGCCGCCGTAATGCAGGTGGAAAAAGTCGGCGCCAACGTCCAGCGCTTCCAACCGGGCGACATCGCCTTTTGCATGCGCCCGCACCGCTCCTACCAAAAGTTCGACCAGAACCAGGCGCTCCCGGTGCCGGCGGGCCTGTCCCCCCAGGTGGCCACCTTTGCGCGCATGATGGGCGTCAGCATGACCACCCTCAACACCACCAGCGCCCGCCCCCCCAGCCGCGTCCTCATCTGCGGCCTGGGATTGGTGGGCCACCTCGCCGCCAAGAACTTCGCCGCCTGTGGTTATGAAGTCTTTGCCAGCGACCCGGTTGAATCGCGCCGCGCCCTGGCCACCCAGGCCGGCATACCAAACGTCTCGGCCGCCGTCCCCCTCGATGACGACGACCTCTGCGGCACCTTCTCCCTGGCCGTCGAATGCTCGGGCCACGAACAGGCCCTGCTCGACGCCGCCAAAGCGGTGTGCAAGCGCGGCGAAGTCGTCTGCATCGCCACTCCCTGGCGCCCATTCACCGACCTCCCCCTGCACGAACTACACCGAGTCATCTTCTTCAACTACGTCGTCGTCCGCAGCGGCTGGGAGTGGGAACTGCCCAACCACCCCGCCGACTTCAGCAACGGCAGTGTCTTTGGCAACCTCGCCGGCGCCCTCAACTGGCTCGCCGAAAAACGCGTCGCCGTCGACTCCATCTACTCAACGTATTCCCCCAGAGACGCCCAACAAGCCTACCAGGATTTACTGCACAAAAAAACCGACCGCCTCGCCGTAGTCTTCGACTGGACCCAAATCTGACATTCCGACAAGGTGGGTTTGTCGCTGCCCAATCCAGACTTTGAAAAGGAGTGCCGTATGTCATCACAAAAATCACCCGAAGACATCAAAAGAGAGCTGCGCGGTCCGGTCAATCCCATCCCCACCCCCTTCCTGGCCGACGGCCAACTAGATTGGGAGGGTTTTCGCAATATCATCGAAATCGGCATAACCGGCGGCAGCCCGGTTAGCCTGCTGACCTACGGCGACGGCCAGTTCGATTTTCTCAGCGACGACGAGGTGGCGCAACTCACCCGCTGCCTGGTGGAACAAACCGCCGGCCGCGCCCTCACCGTGGCCGCCACCCGCTTCTGGACAGATTCCAAGGCGGTCGACTTCGCCCACTTTTGCAAAGACATCGGCGCCGACGTGCTCATGGTCCGCCCCATTGCCCGCGCCCTGCCCGCCGGACAAATCCGCCAGTACCGCGCCGTCGCCCAGGTTTTGCCGGTTATGCTGGTCGGCTTCCCGTCCCACGCCATTTTAGACGCACTGGTCAACGAACCCAACATCTGCTGTTTTAAGGAAGACGGCAGTCTCGACTACACCGTCGACACCATCTAGAAATACGGCCAGTACTGGAAATTCATGACCGGCGGCGGGCTCTGGCGCAACTACGCCCAGTGGCCCTGGCGTCAGGAGT
>CAXGRO010000013.1:0-24647 GCA_964012055.1 uncultured bacterium | reverse complement strand
CTCCGCGATTGAGATTGGCGTAGAGACGCACCCGATCGCGGTGCTTGCCGCCCAATAAGCGCCACACCGGTACGCCCAACGCTTTGCCGGCAATGTCCCACAACGCCTGATCTACCGCACTCATGGCCGTGGCGCCCACCCGGCCGGCGTCGGCCGAAAAAACAACGGCCGCAGACACCATCTTGTCCCACAAAACTTCGACCTGGGTGGGATCTTCGCCCTCTAAACGCTGGCCCAACTGCTCCAAGGCCGCCTTAACCAAAACGTCGTTGCCACTCTGGCTCGCCTCGCCCAGCCCGCTCAAGCCGGCGTCGGTGTGCAGGCGCACAAAAAGCCAATTGCCCCGTGGACTGGCGGCCACCTCAACGAGTTCTAATGCCGTTATTTTCATCCCTATTCCCAACCGGGGTTTTTCCCATACCTAAAACTCGCCGCGCCGCGATTCGTACTTGGTGGGTTTCCCCAGCGTCGCCCCACCCACGCGCACCCAATACGCCATCCACTCCACAATCTGTTCTGGCGCAATTTCTGGGTCGCCAAATTGCTCTATAAAATGAGACGCGTCGCCCAGCAGTGCCGTGTCCACCTCCTCGCCGACAAAAACGGGCGCCTTGTCCAATAAGCAACCCAATTGTTCGGCTAATTGGCGCACCGAAAGGACGTCGGCACCCGTCATATTGACGACTGTAGCGGGGCTGCTGCACAAAGGCAAAATGCGCGCCAGGTAACTATTGGCGTCCCCCTGCCAAATTTGATTGACGTGCCCCATTGCCAAATCAATGGGTTCTTCCTGGTACACCTTCCAGGCGATGTCGTGAATAATACCATAGCGCAGCTCAGTGGCGTAAAAAAGGCGGACCGTAACTAACGGCGTGCCTTGTTGCGCCGCCAGGAATTCGGCCAGGCGCTCCCCGCCCAGGCGCGATTGGGCGTATTCGCCAATAGGACCCAGCGCATCCGTTTCCGCCGCCCCCTTCCCCTCCACATCGGCAAAAGCATACACATTGCCCGAACTCACATAGGCGATTCTAGAATTGGAATAGCGCCGCAACACCTGGGCCGGCACCCAAGTGTTCATTGCCCATGTGAGAGATTCGTTACCCGTGGCGCCAAATTTGTGCCCAGCCAACAAATATACATTGGCCGCCTGGGGCAAATGCGCCAGCGCCGCCTCATCCAATAAATCCGCCTGCACCGTCTCCACCCCCACGCGGTCCAGGTAGGCCCGCTGGGCCCCATCGGAAAAGCGCGATACGCCGATCACCCGCTGCGCCCCGGCGCGCACCAACAATTCTGCCAAGCTAGGCCCCATTTTACCACCCACCCCCAAAATCAACACATCCCCCTCCATCTGCCCCACCGCCTCCCGCACGGCCTCGGACGGCTCTGTCATTTGCGCAATTAATGCTTCTTCCGTATCGATTAAAGCCCGCGACATACCTCGCCTTTCCTTTGGCCGCTCGTACCCAGGCACGCCCCTACTATGCGCACATATATAAATATGGGAAAGAGAAAATATGAAAATAGCGAAGAAATGCCAATTCCCCATACCACAATATGCACTGAATTCCCCCTGTGCTACTACCGTTGCAGCGCGGGGAAAGACAGCGAAAAACAGGTCCCCTTCCCCACTTAGCTTTCGACTTCTATGGAGGCTTGGTGCCGATCCAGAATCGTTTTCACTATCGGTAAACCAAGTCCAGTCCCCTTATCGCCCGTATCGGTTTTTGTAGTAAAAAAAGGCTGGAAAATCTTGTCTATAAATTCCGGTGCAATTCCCGCTCCCGTATCTGCCATGCGGACGACAATCCTCTTGCCGTCTGCTGAAGTTTGCAGACTAATATGCAAGCGTTTCTCCTTTGACAACTCCATGGCCTGTGCCGCGTTGACAATAAGGTTGCGGAAAACCTGCTCAAAATCGAAAAAGTGTCCACAGTATTGTTCAGATAATTGGGAAAAATTAAAAATGGCGGACAGATCCGTCGGATCCGTCAATCTAACCCGAATTTGTCGATTTTATAGCGCAGCGTCGAATACGGCATGCCCAGCGCTTTGGCCGCTTGGCGGCGGTTCCACCTGGCTTCCTCAAGGGCGCTTAGAATTGCGCTGCGCTCGTCCGTGGCGGCAGCCCGATGGGTCGCCCTCTCATCCCGACTCTGTGGCAAATTGAGATGATCGGGCAGAATTTGTCCAGCGCCGCACAGCATGACGGCGCGATCGACTAGATTGCGCAATTCGCGCGCATTGCCGGGATAGTTATAGGCGAGCAACAAATCTTGCGCCTGGGAAGAAAATACAGGCAAAGATAAACCGCGGCGGCCGGCGTACAGTGCGGCAAAGTGCGTCGCCAGAGGCCGGATGTCGTCGCGCCGCTGGCGCAGCGGCGGCAGTTCGATAACGTAAGCATTTAACCGGTAGAGCAGATCGGCGCGAAATCCGCCCGCCGCCACCATGTCTTCCAGCGGCCTATTGGTAGCCCCGATGACCTGTACATCAACCCACTTTTCCCTAGCCCCCCCACCCGGCGCACCGAGCGCGTTTCGAGAACCCGCAGCAATTTGGCTTGGGCTTCGGCGGATAAATCTCCCACCTCGTATAGAAAGAGCCACCCCATCCGCCAGTTCAAAATACCCTACGCGGTCTCCGGCAGCCCCCGTAAAAGCGCCCCTGACGTGGCCGAACAACTCGCTTTCTACCAAAGAACCGGGCAACGCAGGACAGCTTACGGCAATAAACGGCTTGTCGTCTTCGCCGTACTGAGCGTGGATTTCGCGCGCCACCACCTCCTTGCCCGTTCCCGTCTCCCCCGCAATCAAAATAGTTTCGCAAACCGCTTGTACCGCCTGCTGAATTTGCTGGCGCACCCGCACCGCCGCAGCGCTGGCGCCAATAAAAGTCCCCTTGCCTTCGCGCAATTCGTCGGCCGACCGCATCGTGCGGATGGTCTCCTGTAGACGACTGCGATCGCGGCGCAAATCGCGCAGGCGCACGGCTTTTTCCAGCACCGCATCTAGATCGAGCAATTTTACCGGCTTGGGTAGGAAATCGGCCACCCCCAAACGCAGGGCGCGAATGGCCGTCTCCATACTGCCGTGACCGGTGATGATAACTACGGCGATATCGGGATAATTCTCCTGCACGCTGGCCAGCAAGTCCAACCCGTCCATATCCGCCAAACGCACATCGATCAGCGCCAGGTCGCATTCCTCAGCCTCGATCCACCACAGTGCGGCCTCACCGTCAAACGCACTTTCTACCTTATGTCCACTCTCCTGCAGAAAATCGCCTATGGTCTGGTGGACGATGTCCTCGTCGTCTACCAGTAGGATTTGGAGCGCAGTTTGCCTATTCATAAAGGATAAAATACGACAATGCGGGGACCATAGCCGAGTTTGACCTTCTAAATTCGTTTTCGTAGGATGATATTTTTATTATATTTAGCCGGCAAAATTTACTCTGTATACAAGTTTTTACCCCGAGGTGACGCGCATGGATCTCTTCGAAGCCGGTTACCGCGCCCAACTCGAACGCGACCAGCCCCTGGCGGCGCGCCTGCGCCCGCGCCATTTGGATGAATTTATCGGCCAGGACCACATTTTGGGGCCGGGTCGCTTGCTGCGCCGCGCCATTCAGGCCGACCAACTCTCCTCACTCATCTTTTATGGGCCACCCGGCACCGGCAAGACCACGCTGGCAGCGGTCATTGCCAACACTACTCAATCCCATTTCATCTCGATCAATGCGGTACTGGCGGGTGTCGCCGACATCCGCCAGGCCATCGAAGAAGCGCAGGAGCGCCGCAAACTGCACACTCAGCGCACCATTCTCTTTGTCGACGAAGTACACCGCTTTAACAAAGCGCAACAGGATGCCCTGCTCCCCTGGGTAGAAAACGGCACGGTCATTCTCATCGGCGCCACCACGGAGAATCCCTACTTTGCGGTCAATCGACCTTTGCTGTCGCGCAGTCGCGTCTTCCAACTGCAAAACCTGGAGGCAGAAGACCTGCGCCGCATCGCCCAACACGCCCTAAGCGACGAGCGCGGCTACGGCGACCGCGCCGTCGACCTGCGTCCCGAAGCGCTCGACCACTTGGTAGACGTGGCCAACGGCGACGCGCGCGCCCTGCTCAACGCTCTGGAACTGGCGGTGGAAACCACCCAGGTCGACGACAGCGCCAACATCGTCGTCGACCTAGAGGTAGCCGAAGATTCCATTCAACGCCGCGCCGTGCTCTACGACAAGGAGGGCGATTACCACTTTGACACCATCAGCGCCTTCATCAAATCGCTGCGCGGCTCCGACCCAGATGCCACCATGTACTGGATGGCGCGCATGGTCTACGCCGGCGAAGACCCGCATTTCCTCTTCCGCCGCATGCTCATCTTTGCCAGCGAAGACATCGGCCTGGCCGACCCCCAGGCGGTTCAGGTGGTCGTTGCCGCGGCCGAGGCCTTTGACCGGGTGGGCTTGCCCGAAGGGCGCTTCCCCTTGGGCCAGGCGGCGCTCTACCTAGCCACCGCCCCCAAAAGCAATTCGGTCTTTGCCTTCTTCGACGCCCTGGCCGCCGTGGAGGCCGAACAGGAAACCGACGTGCCCAACCACCTCAAAGACGCCAGCCGCGACAGCGAGGGGTTTGACCACGGCGCCAACTACCTCTACCCCCACGCCTACCGCGACCACTGGGTGGCCCAGCAATACCTGCCCGACAGCCTGCAGGGCCGCGTGTTCTACACGCCCTCCGACCAGGGCCGCGAAAAAGACCTGGGAGCCGAAGTTTACCGGCGCCGCGAGTTGCAATTGGCCGCCATGGTCGAAGGCGGCGCCCACCACGAAATTCTCACCGTGGCGCCGCCGGATAAAAGCCGTGACCAATGGCTGCAGCGCGTCGCCGGCGAATTTAGCGCTCACCTCGACCGCGAGCGCCAACGCATATTTGCGACGCTGGACCTGGAGCGCCACCACCTCGTTTTAGACCTGCACGCCGGCACAGGCCTGCTCACCTGGGAAGCGCTGCGCCGCGTGCCCGAAGGCGGCGTCTGGACCACTACGCCCGACAAAGCCACGGCCATCGCCCTGCAGGAAACCGCTGCGCACCTGCCCGCAATCGAGCGCCCCACCGTGCTCCAGGGCCCCCTGGTGCGTCTGGCGGAATTGCTCGAGAACAACGGCGGTGGCGACGTTCGCTTTGACGCCATCGTCGGCCGCAACGCCTTGGGCACGCTGGCGGCCAAGGAGGAAATCATCGCCACCCTCCACGGCCTAACAGCGGGCAGCGTCAGCCTGGTTGAAGCCGTACCGCGCCACGCCCAGCGCCTTTACAATTTGGTCGATCTCAACGACCTCGGCGCCGATTTAGCCGCTCGCCTAACACGGGCCGAGGACGCAATCTACGCAGAGGCCGATAACCCGCGCGTCAATTGGGACGGCGAGGATCTGCAGCGCTATTTTATCACAGCGGGTTTTACCCAAGCTCGCCTCCAAACCGACAACGCCAATAGTCAACGCCGCATCAGCCAACAGCAAATTGCCCACTGGTTTGACCCAGGGGGCGAAAAACGCCCAACTTACGCCCACTACCTGAACCAACTACTCGACCAGGCGGAAATCCAACAGGCACGCAAACTCTTTGAACGCCAGTTAAACGAAAAGACCGTGGAATGGACCTCCTCCCAGGTCTTTCTGGTAGCCGCCGTTTGATCCCCTGCCTACTGCAAGTGGTAGGAGGCAAAAAATATGCTTAGATTAGAACGCCTGACGATACGGTGAAAAACGGGAATAAACAGCTATGCGTCGCGAAAACCTGTCCTCGATGGACCGGGGAGTCATCCACCAATTGGTCGATGATTACCCGGTTAGTCATGTCGAGGCCTACGATCTCTACATGCTGGCCTATAAAAACCGCGCCCATGTGGCGCGCCTCTCTCGACGTGGCCCGCCACATGGGCAGCAACTGCTTTACCGGTGCCAAATACACCCTGGCCCACGGTCTAAAACGCGAATTTCTCGCAGGCCTGGTACAAGCAGCCGACAATCTTCAGGAAGCGGGCTCCGAAGTAGGCCCCGCCTTCCGCCGCCTCGGCATAGCCGTGGCCCGTTTTAAGGAGATCGCCGAATTGGCCGACAGCGAAATGCCATGAAGCAGTTGATTTCTCTACCTATACCTATTAAATTACGGGCCGTTCACCACATTTAACCTTAAAAAATAAAAGTCATGAATCGATTAATAGCTTTTGTGCAATCGGCGTTGTGCCTTGCTTTGACTCTGCCCCTAACTAATTGCAGCACTACGGAACAACAAGTAGATGGGCTAATAGAAGTAATGGCCGCCAACCAGATCGACTCGCCGGAATGGCAGCGGGCGGTCGACGAATTGGTCCTCATCGGCCGGCCGGCAGCGCGCCAGCTCATCGCCCTGCTAAGCCCCGGCCACTACAAGGGCGAAAATTACCGCGAGTTCCGCGCCGAAATTGAGCAATTGCGCACCGGCAGCGCACGCGCCCTGGGGCACATCAAACCGCGCGCCGCCTCCGCCCTCAAGAGTTATATAACCACGGCCTACACCGACAACGAGCGCCTCGCCTCGCTGTGGGGCCTGGGCGAATTGGGCTACGAGCAGGCCACGGTGGTGGAGTTAAAAAAACAATTGGCCGACACCAGCCCCCACATCCGCCTGCACACCGCCATCGCCCTGCTAAAAATGAACGAAAACGACGCCGAGAGCGAAATTGTCACCGCCCTCAAAGGGCAAGACGCCCAACTCTCAAAGGCCGCCCTGGACGGGTTGGCCGGGGCCAATTATTTTGGCGTGCCCCTGCTGGCCGAGTTGGGCCAACAACCGGGCCCCCACCAGGCCACGGTGCGCCAGGTGCTCAAAGACCTCAACGAACAATTGGTCGGCCAACTCGGCCACGAAGACCCCGACCTACGCCTCAACTCGGCCCGCGCCCTGGGCATGATTGCCGGCGGCGGCGGTCACGAGTTGCTCATCGACCTGCTCGACGACCCCAACAACCAGGTGCGCTTTAATGCCGCCGCCGCCCTGGTGCGCATGGACCGAGCCGAGGGCATAGATTTTCTCTTTGGCGCTTTGCAGTCTGAGGACACCATCTTGCGCACCAACGCGATTAAGTCCCTCATTGAAATCCAACAAACCTCGGCGGTAGTGGAAAAACAATTGCTCGCCGCCCTTTCAGACAGCGCCCCCCTCGCCCGCGCCGCCGCCGCCCAGATTCTCGGCCAGGCCAAAGTGGGCACTGCGGTGGACGCCCTCCTGAAAATCACGGAAGATCCCGTCGCCCGGGTGCGCTGGAGCGCCGCCCTGGCGCTGGGCCACCTCGCCGCCCCCCAAAGCAAGGCGCGCCTCCAATCGCTGCTCGACGACGAGGACGCCACCGTGTCTTACTACGCCGCCTGGGCCCTGCGCCAATTGGGCAAGGGCTAAACCACCGCCAACCTGGAATGTATGATAAAATGAAGTTATTTGCCCCGCTCGCCGCTCTGGGCGTCCTGTTCGGCGCCGCCCACGCCGCCGAAACGCCCGAAACCATTCTGATTCGCTCCGCCCTCGACGGTCAAAAATTCGGTATGCGCATTGGCAACACCGAACTGGTGTTGTCTGCCTACGCCGAAGACTTTGTCGCCTACGACGGCAATTCCACCGCCGACCCGCGCGGCTGGTACGTACTCTTTGAGGACTACGACACCTTTGCCCAAAACATGACGACCGACCTCAAAGCCCACCGCTACGAAATGGAACGCATTGTCCCCTTTATCCAGGTACTGGAAAAGAAGGCCATGGTCACTACCGTCGACTCGGGCCTGGTCGTCGACCGCCAGAGCGGTGCCAGCAGAAAATTAAAAAGCCAGAGTTTTTGGATTTTTACCAAATTTGAAGAAGAAGACAAGTGGCTGGCTACGGCCCAGGTGCGCGATTTGGGCGACACCACGGCCGGCCCCCGCCGCAATTCCGACAACCACGCCGAAATCATCGACGTCCTCCAACGCGAACAACAAGGATGGAAAGACGGCAGTGCCAGCACTATTTCGGGTCTCTTTGCCGAGGACTTTATCGGCTACGGAGGCTATGAAACGTATAAACCGGCCACCTGGAAAATCATCTTTAGCGGCACCGAAGACTTGGAGAAATGGCTCGATAAACGCCTGGCCCACACCACCTACTCTCTCGATCGCCAGATCGTCTACACCAACGTGGGCAAAAAGGGGCGCGAAGCGCTGGCCTTAACCAAAGAAAAAGTCGCCGTGGCGCACAACAGCGGCCCCGCCAAACACAGCCGCGAGCGCTACGTTTTGTGGACCATGAGCAAACGCAGCGGCTCCTGGAAAATAACCAATATGCTCTACGACCTAGGCCTTACCGACTGACCCAAATACATGCCCGAAAAAATAAACAACTACGAAAACACCAATCGCCTGTTCGACAAAGCCGCCGACGCCCTCAATCTATATGAAGACATGCGCATTTTGCTCAAGACCCCTTTCCGCGAGGTGCGCGTCGAAGTGCCCATTCGCATGGATGACGGCAGCATGCAAATTTTTATCGGCTACCGCGTCCAGCACAGCGGCGCCCGCGGCCCCATGAAGGGCGGCCTGCGCTTTCACCCGGAAGTGGACTTTGACGAAGTGCGCTCCCTGGCTTCGCTTATGACTTGGAAAACCGCCCTGGTCAACGTCCCCTTTGGCGGCGCCAAGGGCGGCATCAGCTGCGATCCCCTGCAGATGTCGATGCGGGAGCAGGAAACCTTGACGCGCAAATTCATTACCCGCATTGGCTTTGCCTTTGGCCTGCACCGCGACATCCCCGCCCCCGACGTAAACACCAACGCGCAAATCATGGCCTGGATCATGGACCAGTACAGCGCCCGCTACGGCTATACTCCGGGCATCGTCACCGGCAAGCCAGTGGAGTTAGGCGGCTCACTGGGGCGCGAGGCAGCCACCGGCCGCGGCGTCAGCATCATCACCCAGGCAGCGGCCCACGACTTTGGCATTGATCTACAGGGAGCACGCATCGCCCTTCAGGGATTTGGCAACGTGGGCTCCTACACCGCCCTCTTCCTACACCAAATGGGTGCCAAAATCGTCGCCATCAGCGACGCCAGTTGCGGCCTCTTCAACAGCGACGGCTTTGACGTGCCCGCCCTCTTCGACTACAGCCGCCAGCACCGCACCATCGACGGCTTTGACGGCGATGCGCTCGACAATGAATCGCTAATCGAGTTAGACTGCGACATCTTTATCCCCGCCGCCCTGGGCGGCGTCATCACCCAGGAAAACGCCGAGCGGGTCCAAGCACGCATGGTGGTCGAGGCGGCCAACTCGCCGGTAACCACCATCGGCGACGCCATCCTAAACGAGCGCGGCGTTATCGTGGTGCCCGACATTCTGGCCAATGCCGGCGGCGTGACGGTCTCCTACTTTGAGTGGGCCCAGAACATCCAGCAGTTAACCTGGGAAGAAGAACGCATCAACACCGACCTGCACCGCATTATGACGACGGCTTACCAGGACGTCGTCGAGAACATGAAAAAACACGACGTCAATATGCGCAGTGCCGCTTTCATGATCGCCATCCAACGCGTCGCCGACGCCGAGCGCATCCGCGGCGGCCTGTAAACCACGGAAAGATTGCCCATGGAAAAATTGGCCTGGTTGCTGTTTTTTATTCTGGGTTATTGGGCTTATTGCATTTTTTGGGGCTGGAAAGGCGCCCGCCAAACGCAGACGGCCAGCGATTATTTTATCGCTGGCCGCGGCATTGGCATGTGGGTCTTTGTCTTGGCCGCCACCGCCACCTCATTCAGCGGCTGGACCTTTGTCGGCCACCCCGGACTGATCTACAAGACCGGCCTGCCCTACGCTTTTGCCTCATTCTACGCCATCACCATTCCCTTTACCGGCCTACTTTTCCTCAAGCGCCAATGGCTCTTGGGCAAGCGCTACGGCTACATCACACCGGGCGAAATGTTCAGCGACTACTACCGTTCCGACGCCATGCGCTTTCTCACCATCATCGTCGCTATGGTTTTTAGCGTGCCCTACCTGGGCGTACAACTCAAAGCGTCGGGCCTGATGTTCCACCGACTACTCGAAGGCACGGCATTACAGCACACCCTCATCGGCAGTGAGGCGGGCGGCGCCATCATTCTCTCCGTCGTGGTTTTCATCTACGTGGCATCGGGCGGGCTGCGCTCGGTCGCCTACGTCGACTGCGCCCAGTGCATATTGCTGGCCGTGGGTATTGTCATTCTGGGATTCATCGCGCTCAATCTGACCGGAGGCTGGAGCGAGTTCACCCGGGGTCTCGTCACTCTGGCCCAGACCCAGCCCGACATGGTGGCCATTCCAACGCGGCCCGAATCTGCTTCCTTTTTGGAGCGCAGCGGCGTCGTGTTTTTTGACAACGCCGGAGGCCCCTGGACCGGCCTGATGATCCTCACCTACATGTTTGCTCTCATGGGCATCCAGTCGGCGCCGGCGTTTTCCATGTGGGCTTTTTCCAATAAAGACCCGCGCCCCTTCCCCTGGCAACAAGTGGTCGCCTCTTCGCTGGTAATTGGCGGCATCATGTTTTTCTTTACCGCCATCCAGGGCCTGGGCGGCGCCATGCTCGACTTAGGGATTGTAGGTGCGGAAAAACTCGGCGTTCCCAAACCCGATTTGCTGGTCCCCTACCTCATCTCCACCCTGGGGGATAAATTCCCCTGGCTGCTGGGCCTGCTGGCCGTTTGCGCCCTCGCGGCGATGCAGTCCACCGGCGCCGCCTATATGTCCACCGCCAGTGGCATCATCACCCGCGACCTCTACCGCCATTTCTTCAACAAAGAAGCATCACACCAGATCCAGGTGCTCCTCGGCCGCATATCCGTCGCCGTCATCGTCGCCCTGGCCCTGCTCGTGGGTCTGGCCAGCGGTGACTTTCTCGTCCTTTTGGGTGGCCTGGCCGTCGCCTTCGGTTTCCAGATGTGGCCGGCGCTGTTGGGCATCTGCTACATCCGCTTCTTCACCCCCATCGCCGTCACCCTGGGTTTGATCGCCGGGCTGCTGGCGGTGAGCGTCACCTATATCACTGAGTTGGGCGGCCTCATTGGCATCGGCCGCTACCCCCTCACCATACACAGCGCTGGCTGGGGCATCCTCTTCAACCTGGGCATTACTGTTGTGGTGAGCGCCTTCACCCAGCCCAAAGACGACGAGGAACGCCAGCACCGCAACCGTTTTCACGACTTCCTGGCCGAACACACCCAATTGAGTGAGGCCAAGCGCAAGTGGAAAAAACCCATTTGGGCCCTCACCGTCGTCTGGTTCCTCTGCGCCATTGGCCCCTTTGCTGTACTGGGCAATGAGACCGATCCCAACAAATGGGGGTTTGGCATTCCCAGTTTGTGGACGTGGCAAATCGTCTGGTGGATCATCGGCGTAATTATGATGTATCTGCTCGCCTTTAAATTAGAAATGTCCACCGTGCCCAAGAAAGAGGTCTCCAGTTCGTCTCAGGACGATTGACTTTCTGCGTGCCCCCGATGAACCTGGCCACCTTATACCCGCTCGCCGCACGCCTGGTCCTCACCCTTGTCCTCACCGGCGTGCTTGCCGCCCTGCTACCCGCCCGCGGTGAGTTGGACGGCTGGAGTCTCTATCCGCCGCTGATCGCCATCGGCGTAACCCTGGCTACCGGTCGGCTCATTCTGGGCCTGGGCACCGCTATTCTCAGTGGCGCCTGGCTCACCTTGCCATCCGTCCCGTGGTATTTAATCCCCTGGACAGTTTTCGAACACGCCTTGGTGGATTTTGTCTGGGCTTCGCTGTACGATTCTTTCCAGATTTATATTATCGGCTTTACCGCCGCGCTCATCGGCATGATTCGAGTAATCGCCCTAGCCGGCGGCACCCAGGGCATTGCCCAATTTCTCGCCACCCGCGCCGCCGACGCCCGCTCCACGCGCGCCGCCACCATGTTCATGGGCCTGGCCATCTTCTTTGACGATTACGCCAACACCCTGGTAGTGGGCACGGCCATGCGGCCGATTACCGATCGTTTCAAAATTTCTCGGGAAAAATTGGCTTACCTGGTCGATTCGACCGCCGCACCGGTCGCCGGAATCGCCGTCATCAGCACCTGGATAGGTTATGAGGTGCTGCTTTTTGAAAATATCTTGCGCGATTTGGGCGCCAATATGTCGGGCTACGAATTGTTCTTTCACGCCCTGCCGATGCGCTTCTACTGCATCTTCACACTTGCCTTTGTCGCCATGTCTACTTTGCTGCGTCGCGATTTTGGCCCCATGCTCAAGGCCGAACGCCGCGCTCAACAAAGCGGCCAGGTACTGGCTCCAAACGCCAACCCCATGACCGGCAAACGCGGAGAAGACATCCACCCCGCCGCCGGGATCCGGGCACATTGGGCAACCGCCGCCGCGCCCGTCGCCCTGGTGATAAGCGGCGTACTATTGGGTATGTATTGGGATTCGAGCGGCAACACAGCCGTCGTACTAGCGCGCAGTCAGTACGGCTTCTTAAGCCAAATGTATTGGGTCACCGTACTCAAAGAGGCCGATCCTCCCAAAGTGATGTTTATCGCTTCCCTGGCCGGCTCTTGCCTGGCCATTCTCATCGCTCTGACCCGACGCCATACAACGTCCGGCCAAACGCTGTTGCGCCCTGCCCGCGTCATCAAAACCTGGGCCCAGGGCAGCCTGGGCATCTATTACGCATTGGCCATTCTCATCCTGGCCTGGTCCATCAAGGAGGCTTGCGACGCCGCCCGCACCGGCGACTACCTCGAAGCTCTGCTCTCCGGCCTACTCACCCCCGCCGTACTGCCCCTGCTCGTCTTTGTACTCAGCGCCCTGGTCGCCTTTTCCATAGGCACCTCCTGGGCCACTATGACCCTCCTCTTGCCCACCATGGTCCCCCTGGCCTTTGAACTGGGCGACGCCGCGCTGGGCGTATTCGTCGCCGCTGCCGTATTGGACGGCGCCATCTTCGGCGATCACTGCTCGCCCATCAGCGACACCACCGTGCTCTCCAGCATCGCCGCCTCTTCCGACCACCTCGACCATGTCAAAACCCAATTGCCCTACGCACTTACCACTATGGCCGTCGCCGCCCTCTTCGGCTACCTGGGCAGCACCCTGCACTACCCCCCCGCCATCGGCCTGCTCCTAGGCCTGGTCGCCCTGGTGACCGTCTTGCTGCTCATCGGCCGCAATCCCGATGCGTCTACCAACTAGCCGTAGTGCGATCGACAATTTCCTCAATAATCATATCCAGCGCCGCCTCCACCGCCTGGTCGCGCCCCTCTTCGTCGTCTAAACTGGCGTCGTAGGTCCCCCACCCCTCTACCTGTTCCATCTCAAACAAACGACTTTCGTCCGCCAGGCGCACCAGCGCCACGTCCACCAATAAGCTAAAGCGATATTGTTCGGTCTGTTCGGATGCCGTGTAGGTAAACGGCCGGTCTTCGAGCGCTTTTACTTTGAACTGCAAAAGCGCATCGGCGCTCTCCTCGTCCACTACCCGCAATTTGCCGTCGTTGGTGTAGGCTTCGCCCATGCGCTCGCTCAGCAATTCACCAACCTCAAATTCGGCCGTCTCGTTTTCGGCCACGGGAATGCCTATGGTGCGAATGCCGCCTATGAGCCCGCCCGAGGTGGAATAGTGGGCACAGCCGCCCACTATCAAGGCGCACAGGACAAACCAGGCGAACTTACGATTTGTCTTCATCGCCCGTCGCTTCCGCCGCGTCGGCCGGCGCCGCAGCGTCATCAACCGCGTCGAGCGCCAGCGAGCGCGCCCCGTCGCCCACCGCTATGGGCTGCATTTTGGGCTGGCCCGAAACATCGGCGGTGCGCACGTCGAGTCGCTCGCGCTCCTCGCCGCGCTGGCCGTAGCGCCCAAAAGAGTGCTCCACCATCATGGCGCTGAGGGTGCGTGAGCCGCCACTTTCCTCCGGCGCCAACAGCGGCGAACTAACCGTGCACATGCGCGCCTGTACGTGGACCACCGCCACGCGCGCCTTGACCATCTCCCACTTGCCCAGCGATTCGCCGGTGTCGGGGTCCTGGATGTCGCGCTGTTCGGCGAACACGGCAAAGGCCATGCCCTCTTTCACCCCGTCTTCGTAGCCCACGTTGAGAACCAGGGTAGTATCGTCGATAATGGCGGCCACTTTGCCGGTGATGACATCGCTCATTTTCCACCTGCTATGGAAAAACCGGCCTGCATTGCTGCAAGCCGGCTAAAGTTGTCTAGTGCGTATGAGTATGAGTCGTGCTATTCCTCAACAGCCAACCAGCCGCGGGTTTCGCTGCGGTAATTGTCGAGCAAAAAATCCTTGGGGTCTAGGTACCCTCTGCGGCCGCCGAGTTTGCGGTCTTGATAGCGCACGGCGTAGTGCAAATGGGGACCGGTAGAACGCCCCGTATTTCCCATAGTGCCGATGACCTGGCCGCGTTGGACACGCTGGTTCTTCTTTACCAGAATTTTGTCCAAATGGCCGTACTCGGTGCGGTAGATGCCCTCTTTGGCGTAGTCTTCGCCGTTGTTGTCCTTGCCAAAAATATCGTGTTCAATGACCACCGCGTTGCCCAGCCTGCGGTCGTTGACAATGCGGTGCGTGACAATGCCGTCGGCAGTGGCATAGATGTGGGTGCCCTTGCGGCCGGCAAAATCTATGCCGCTGTGAAAGGCCCTTTTACCGGTGAAAGGATCTTTGCGGTATTCAAAAAAGGAAGAGGCCCAGGCCTCATTTTCGGGTACGGGCAAAATAGAGGGAATATGTTTGAGGCTGTCTACGCTGTCGTGGAACTTGTTTGTAATGCGGGCAAAGCTGCGCTCCTGCAAACTGGCTTCCGCCTGCAAGCGATCGATGAGAACGCGCAACTCCTCAATGTGGGATCGCTTGCGCCGCGGCAAACTGCTCAACTCCAGCGTGGTCATTTCCTCCGGCAGGTCTTCGGGGCCGCCCATGCCCATCTGGCGCACGTCTTGGGACAGCGGCTCCATGCCATGCAAATGCCGCAGCAATTCGTCGTGCTCCACCAATTGGTTCATCGCCTGTTCCAGGCGTTCGACTTGCTTGTCGGTGTGGTTGAGCATGCCCCACAACTCGGCGTTTTTCTGGCGCTCCAAGTCCAGCGCCAATTGCTGATCTACCTTGTGGTGATAGCCATTGGCATAATACCCCAGGGCGCTGGCAAAACCCAATCCCACCAGAAAGAGTCCCCACAACACCCAGGGAAAGACGCGAAATTCGCGCACGTGGTCGTCGCTGGCCGGAATGACAATAAAAGTTATTCGCTTTTTGGACATAAAACTAACGTTCCTAAATCCCCCCTCACAGTTGCTGATATTGTTTTACCCAACGTCAAAGAGCATCTTTGGAACCTCGCGACTTCCAAAGCGTCGAGTACAAACCTTGCGAATTTAGGAAATGGATTTGCGAAAGTCAATATTTTTCACGAGTTTCTCACTGTATTGATATCGGCAGTTAGCACCCAAACCTGGAGCTTTTTGGCGGCGTCCGCCCATATACCCGTTACGTCACCTGCTCTCACCCGAGCAACTCACCAGCCGTTAAAGGGCAAACGCCCTGTCCTTGCCTCCATTAAATAAGGAACAACCATGCCTCGTTTAAGCTGCGCGTTATTCTGTACTATCCTCCTTCTCAGCCCCAACGCTCGGGCAGACGCCAACGCTTTTAGGGAAGAAGCCCAGGGCCTGCTTTCCCCTATCATAAACAACATACGACACCTCTATCTCGACGAAGTGGAACCCGATTCGCTCTTGCACGCCGGCGTCAAAGGCTTGCTGCGCTCGCTCGACCCCTCGACCGAATTCACCTTTACCGACCAGGGACAGGGGGGCTGGGATGCGAGTATGCAGACCTTTCTCGAATTCACCCGGGCCATAGACCACAGTGCCCTCTACTCCACCTCCACCGATACCCTGGCACGCTTTGGTGTGGCCGGCATGTTGGAAATTCTCGACCCCCACACCATCTTTTTGGAAAAGCGCAATCTGGACGATTTTAACATCGATATCAAAGGCAAATACGGCGGCATGGGCATCACCATCCGCGTCATCTACCCAGACAGCGCCATCGCCGTCTGGTCCATTCTGCGCGACGACGCCCCGGCGGCGCGCGCCGGCCTACAGTCGGGCGACCTCATTTTGGCTATCGACGACAGCACCACCAAGTATATGTCCACCCGCGACGCGGCCGACAAAATGCGCGGCGTGCCCGGCGACCCCGTTACCCTGAAAGTGGCGCGCGCCGGCCGCCCCGACACCAGCATTACCGTAGTGCGCGAAGAAGTGCACGTGCCCGGCGTTATCCACCACACCCTCTTTGACGACGCCACGGGCTATATCAAACTGCAAAAGTTCCAGGCCCAGTGCAGCCAGGAAGTGCGCCAGGTGCTGGAAGAATTGCGGGCCCAGGGCATGAAACAACTCATCTTTGACCTGCGCGGCAATACCGGCGGTCACCTCCAGGAAGCCGTCTTCATCGCCGACCTCTTCCTGCCCAAAGACCGCCTAGTGGTTTATTACAAGGGGCGCCAGGGCGTGCTCAAACCGCAGGAATACCACACCCAGAAAGAGGCCCTCGTAGCCGACATGCCCCTGATCTTACTGGTGGACAGAAGTTCCGCCAGCGCTTCCGAAATTGTCGCCGGCGCCATTCAGGAATGGGACCGGGGCCTGATTATGGGACAACCGACCGTGGGCAAGGGCTCGGTGCAGTACACAGTGCCGGTGAGCGATAAAGGCCAGCTAAAACTCACCGTGGCGGCTTATTTCACGCCTTCGGGCCGCTCCATCGACAAGCGCATGCGCAAAGACTCCACCCTGGTGGGGGATCCGGATAAACCCTACTACACCAAGGTACGCCGGCGCATCGTGCGCGGCGGCGGCGGCATTACCCCCGACATCCAGGCCGAGGGCATCAAGGTAACCCCACTCTATCGCCAATTGAGCGGCTGGCATAACCTCGATAGCAAATTCTTTCGCTTTGCGCGCCACTACAAAGTGTGGCACAGCGATCTGACGCCTGGTTTTCGCGCCGACGACGGCACCCTGAAGGAATTCCGCAAATTCCTCGAAGAACAGGAATTCGACTATGTGAGCGCCCCCGAAGCGCGTTTGAAAAGTCTGCAGGAAGTGGCGGAGGGCGACGAGTACGAACAACTAGAAAAACCCATCAAACGCCTCAAAGAGGAAATCGACAAAACCGAAGAACAGCACTGGAAAGACGACCACGACATCATTCTCAAACGGCTCACCTTCGACATTCTCGAAAAGACCTTTGGCATGGCCACTGCCAGAGCCCACGATATCGCCGTGGATCACGTTGTTGAACAGGCCCGCGACATTTTGAGCGATCCTACAGCTTACGAGAAATGGCTCAGCAAAGAAGAAATTGGGGGAAGCGAGGTGGCCGCAGAAACGGCCAAACACTGAACCTAACCGCAAAAAGACCAAACGCCTTCACATCGACGTCTATCTTTTCTATAAATTCATTTTAAATAGACACTTATAGACAAAATCACACAGATATCGTCTTGCTCTCAATTGCCATAAGCCTTACATTCATTAGGATTGTATTGCGCTTCCGGCCACAGTTATACGTTTTTAATTTTTATAAAAACAACCATTTATGACGAATCGTCTGCGTCGACGTCGCCTGCCTCCCTGGCTCAAATCCAGAGCGCCTGGAAGCCCTAATTACCTCGAACTCAAACGCTTAGTCAAAGATCTCAAGCTCCACACCGTGTGCGAGAGCGCCCACTGTCCCAACATCGGCGAATGCTGGGGCAACCGAACCGCCACCTTTATGATCCTGGGCGATATCTGCACCCGCAGTTGCGGTTTTTGCGCCATCAAAACCGGCCGCCCCCTGGATTTGGACGAAGGTGAACCCCAGCGCGTGGCACAAGCCGTGGCGCGTCTCGATCTGCGCCACGCCGTCATCACCTCGGTCAACCGCGACGAATTGTCCGACGGCGGCGCCCGCATTTTTGCCCGCACTCTCGAAGAATTGCACCGGCACTGTCCTAGCACTACCGTAGAGGTGCTCATCCCCGACTTTCAGGGCGACTGGGACGCGCTTGAGACCGTATTGGACGCCGGCCCCGACATTCTCAACCACAACATCGAAACACCCCCCCGGCTCTACCCGCAAATGCGCCCCCAAGCCAAGTACCAACGCTCGCTCGAACTACTTCAGCGCGCCGCCCGCCTGAGCCCGGCGCCCACCAAATCGGGACTGATGCTGGGGGCCGGCGAAAACAGCACCGAAATCGCCCAAACCCTGCGCGACCTGGCAGAAGTCCAGTGCAATATTCTCACCCTGGGCCAGTATTTGCCGCCTTCGGCCGACCACGTTCCCCTGGATCGCTTTGTCACACCGGCCGAATTCGATGACTGGCGCCGCTTGGCCCAGGATCTGGGCTTTAGCCACGTCGAATCCGGTCCTTTGGTGCGCAGTTCCTACCACGCCGAACAACAGGTCGACGACTTTCAAGTCCACCAGGCACGGCAGGCCGATGCTGCGACTCCCTTCTCGTCCGACCTATTACAAATCGATACCCCTATTACGCAGAGTGAATAAGCGCGATGAATCTCGAAAAAAAGTCTATTTCTGGTTATTTGCAGCGCAAAAAGCTAATTACCCGCGGCACCCCTCTTACCATCCAACGAATCGGCAACGGGTTGAAAAACCTCGTCTACTACGTCAAAGGACCGGAGGAAGATTGGATCCTCAAGCAAGCGCTTTCGCGGGCCCAGGTCAAAGAGCGCTGGTGGCTGGACCGCAAGCGCATTTTCACCGAAAAAAACTGCGTTGAAATTCTCGCCGAAATTTTGCCGCCCACCGTCATCCCCGAAATCGTCCTCGAAGACCGCACCGATTTCATTCTGGTCACCACCGCGCCGCCCAAAGATTCGGTCAACTGGGAGGCCGAACTGGCGTCGGGTCGCATCGACCTGCAAATCGCCTACCAATGCGGCGAATTGATGGCCACGGTGCACAACCAAACCTTTGATACGCCCGAGATCAAGCGCATGTTCAAAGACACCAAAGCTTTTGAACAGCTGCGCATTGACCCCTACTACGGCAAGATCGTCGAAGCTTTTCCCGACCTCAAAAAACTCATCGACGCCCAAGCGCGCCGCCCGCTCAAAGAACCCCATACCCTGGTGCTGGCCGATTTGCGGCCGCGCAACATCTGGATCGACAACGGCCAGCTCTACCTGGTCGACTTTGCCACGGCGCATTTTGGCAACCCCTCCTTCGACCTGGCCTTTTACGCCGGCGACCTCTGCCTTAAAGCCATGTACAACCACATGCAGAAAGCCGCCTACCTGGAAGCCATCAATATTTTCTGGAACGCCTATTTCAAAACGGCGGAATACAAGGGGGCCGCCGATACCGAAAAAGCGGCGGTGCGCGATCTGGGCTGTATCCTTTTGGGCGCCACAGACGGCCGTCTGCAGGTCGACTATTTTGAAGACGGGGTGCGCGACCTCTGCCGCCGCATCGCCCAGAGTTTACTCTTTACCGAACTCGACCGCATCGAAGATATTACGGAATTTGTCAACCGCACCTTGATTGACGGTTAGAAAACGACCCCGACGTCTGCACCTCGACAAAAGCGCCCTAAGCTTTTGTCTTTTCCCCCGCTTACTCGTTCCTATCTTCCAAATGCGCTTGCAGATCGACGCTGCTAGAAAGAATGTGCTCGTTCATAGCCCGGCTAGCCGCCTCGGCCTGCCCCTGGTTCAAAGCGACGACAATACTCTGGTGTTCCTCCAATGACAACTTGGCCCGCCGCCCCATCTCGGCTGAGGGTTGTGCCAAACTGCCCTTAATCCACTCCTGTAAATAACTGCGAATCGTTCCCAAAAGACTGTAGAGGATGGTATTGTGCGTCGCCCGGGCAATGCCCAAGTGAAATTGTACATCTAATTCCAGGTATCGTTCGGGTTGGTCCAGCGTCTGTGCCATGCCCTCCAAAGCCTGCACCAATCCCAACAGGTCTTCTTGCGAGGCGCGTTGGGCCGCCCAAAACGCCGTTTGCGATTCCAACATCAAGCGCGTTTCGATGAGATCCTGAACCCGCTTGTGATCGAGCAGCAATCCCAATTGAAAGGCGTTGGCCAGGTATTTCTCGTTGTCGACACTAACAAAGGTGCCGTCGCCCACCCGGCCCTCCAGAATGCCCATGACCGCCAGCGAGCGCAGCGCTTCTCTGAGCGAGGTGCGGCCGACGCCAAATTGCTTGCACAATTCGCGTTCGGCGGGCAGGCGCTGGCCGGGTTGCAGTTGGCCGCGGGCGATGAGATCGACAATTTGGGCGATGATCTCGTCGCTCACCGATGTGCGCGCAATCGGCTTCAGGCTCAATTGGGCGTTTTCTGACATAGAACTAATAGTTTTTTCTTTACTTTTTTGTGATTCTGACTAATTTATATGTAAATAGCCAATGGTCAGACCATTGGTCTTATTCTACAAGAAGCCGACTTACCAGCCACTTGTCAAGCAAAATAAATGCGAGGATAAACTCTCATGACACAAACCCTCGACTTGGGCGAGCGCATCGAATTGGTCTCCATGGACGCCCATTTCCAGGATATCACCATCGCTCTCTACCGCCAGCAGCGCGACGGCGCAGCGGACTATCTGGTGCACAGCTACAGCCCCCTGGACGGCGCCGCCGAGCGCATCGCATCCATCAAAGAAACCATGGTCACCCTGGGCGGCATGCAACTCACCTCCGACGGGCTGCTGCATTTTGCCTGCGGCGAACAGCACGAACTGGCCTGCAAGCGCCTTTTTCTAGAATCCTGCAAACACAACCCGGCCGAAGCCGCCACAACGCCCTCACTGACCGTCTTCGACAAGAAAGGCGGCTGCAACCTCACCGTCACCAGCCTGGGGGACGGCGCGTTCAGCGCCGCCGCCGACAGCGACGGCACTGAACGCCGCGTCGCCGTGCTCAGCGGCGGCCTCACCCGACTGGCCCAATTGGAAGAAAGAGAAAACGCCATCGCCTTTGCCTGCGGCCACTCGCACGACGCCCTCATCGGCCTCTTGCTGGGCCGCGCCCTCAACGTGCGCGCCGCCATTCGCGAAGCCGAACAGAACGCCGGCCGCGGCATTTTGGCCGCCCCCAGCCAGCAGAACTGAGGAGATATTATGGACACCGCCACTGTAGCCCCCATGAACAGCCGCCAGCGGGTGCTGGCCGCGCTCAAGCGCGAACCCGTCGACCGCACCCCGGTGTGCAACCCCACTTCCGTCGCCACTGTCGAGCTCATGGACCTGGTGCAAGCTCCCTTTCCCATGGCCAACCGCGACCCCGAACTCATGGCCCGCCTGGCCGCCACCGGTTATACCGAACTGGGCTTCGACAGCATCATGCCGGTTTTCACCATCATCCAGGAGTCTTCGGCCCTGGGCTGCAAAATGCAGTGGGAGCAGAAGGACAATTGGCCCACCGTGCGCATGAGCGAGCCCATCTGGCACGAACCCGAAGACATCAAAATACCCTCCGACTACCTCACCCACCCCGACACCAAATGCGTACTCGACGCCATCCGCTTCCTCAAGAAGGAATTCGGCGACGAGGTCGCCGTCGTCGGCAAGACCATGGGGCCCTGGTCGCTGGGCTACCACTGCTTTGGCGTGGAGCCCTTCCTGCTGATGTCGCTAGACGACCCCGACAAAACCAAACTCTGCCTCGACAAAATGAAAGAGGCCACGGTGCAATTTGGCGTGGCGCAAATTGAAGCCGGCGCCGACGCCCTCACCCTGCCCGACCACGCCACCGGCGACCTGGTCAGCGGCGAGTACTACGAGCGCTATTTGCGCGACATGCACATCGAATTTGTCGACTCTATCCCCATCCCCATCATCCTGCACATCTGCGGCCGCACCGTCGACCGCATGGAGTACATAGCCCAAACCGGCATGGCCGCCTTCCACTACGATTCCAAAAATACACCGGCCGAATCCATGAAAATCGTCCAGGACCGCATTTCGCTGGTGGGCAATATCAACAACCCCGAAACCCTCTACTCCAAGGGCCCCGAAGCGGTACGCGAGGAAGTTTACAAGAACCTCGACTCTGGGGTGCAACTGATCGGCCCCGAATGCGCCATCCCGCTGCAGACGGCCATCGAAAATCTCAAAGAAATTCCCAAGGCCGTGCGCGACTGGCACCGCGACCACACAAACGCCAATTAAAACCGAGGCAAAAAACTAACAACATGGCAGAACTAAACGACATTCAAAACGAATTTATCCGCGAAGAAATCGAAGAATTCATCGAACGCCCCGACGAGATCGAGCGCACCGTCGGCATCTTTGCCAAAGCCCGCCCCGCCATGCAAGACATTGCCGCCGCCCTCATCGACGGCGACAACGAGACCGTCGACGAACTCACCCGCGCCGCCCTCGACGACGGCATCGAAGCGCTGGAAGTGATGGACGACGGGCTCATCGCCGGCATGGGCATCGTCGGCATCAAATTCCGCGAGAACTTTATTTTTGTGCCCGAGGTGCTGGCCTGCGCCCGCGCCATGAAGGCCGGCATGACCCACATCGAACCCATTCTCTCGGCCTCCGGCGTCGAACCCATCGGCACCGTCATCATGGGCACGGTGAAAGGCGATCTGCACGACATCGGCAAAAACCTGTGCATCATGATGCTGCGCGGCTCCGGCTTTGTGGTTCACGACCTGGGCGTCGACACCTCCGAAGACGAGTTCATCGACGCGGTGGAAGAACACGAGGCGCCGCTGCTAGGCATGTCGGCCCTGTTGACCACCACCATGCCCAATATGGGCAAAACCATCGAAGCCTTTATCGACGCCGACTTGCGCGACGAGGTAAAAATTATGGTGGGCGGTGCCCCCGTCACCCAGGAATTTGCCGACGACATGGGCGCCGACGGCTACGGCAAAGACGCCCTGGCTTGCGTGTCACTGGCCAAAGACCTGTTACAGGAAAACTGAGTCACCCCAATCGCTCATGCAGAAGATCGACCCGGCGGAATATAAGAAACGCCTCGACCGCATCGAGGAGATCTTTGCGGGCATTGCCGGCCACGCCGACGTCCAGGCCACCTACCGCTGCCCCTACAAAAACCGCCACGACCAGTGCACCGCCCTCTTCGGTTGCCGCAACCAACGCCCGCCGCACCAGGCGGGCGAATTGCTAGTTTGCGGCAGCGACGACCAACTCGACTACCGCGACGCCTGGGATAGCGAACCCCAATCCAAACCCCAACCCCACGACGCGGCCAGGGGCAAGGGCACCATCCGCCACGGCGACCGCACCTACCCGCTTAACGTCGGCAGCACCATTTTTGAATACGCTGACGAACTGGCCGTGCAGGTGCCCACCTCCTGCGGCCGCACCGGCCACTGCCACGAATGCATCGTCGAAATCAAAGAGGGCATGGAGACGCTCAACGAGCGCACCGAAGACGAGTCTTTCCTGCGCGACAACTACCGCCTGGCCTGCCAAGCTACCGTAATAGACGCCGACGCCAAGGTGGAATTTGCGCCGCTGCGCCGCACCCCCAAAATTCTCACCGCCAGCGAGAACCGTTCCATTAACCTAGATCCACTGGTCACCCGCCGGGGCGACGACGTAGTGCTCGACGGCGAAGTCATCGACCGCTACCGCGGCCACCTCTACGGCCTGGCCATCGACCTGGGCACCACCACCATAGTGGTCGACCTCGTAGATCTGGAAAGCGGCGCCAGCGTCCGCGTTTCTTCCTTTGAAAACCCCCAGCGCTTTGGCGGCAGCGACGTCATGCACCGCATTTCCTACGACGGCGAATTCCCCGGCGAATTGCGCCAGGCCCTGGTGCAAACACTCAACCACCAGATCGAACAAATGGCCGCCGAACTCGGCTTTAAGCGCCAGGAAATTTACGAGATTGTGGTGGCCGGCAACTCCACCATGCGCGACATCCTCTTCCGCCTCGACGTGCAGAGCATCGGCCAGAAGCCCTATAAATCGCTCGTCGAAGAAGAGTACCGCGCCGGCCAGCGCCACACCACCTCGCTGACCGAAAAAACGCGGCGCCTGGGGCTGCGCGCCAACCCCAAAGCCCAGGTCTACAGCCTGCCCCTCATTGCCAGCCACGTGGGCGCCGACACCGCCGCCGACCTGGTGGCCGTCGACATGGCCCAAGGCGATAAAACGGTCATGCTGGTCGACGTGGGCACCAACACCGAAGTCGTCGTCGGCCGCGGCAACCGCCTGGTGGCCGCCTCATGCCCGGCCGGCCCCGCTTTTGAGGGCGGTCTGATCGAGTACGGCATGCCCGGCTACGAGGGCGCCATCGAATCCATGCGCCTGGACAACGGCCACTTCAACTACCACACCATCGGCGATATCGCCCCGCAGGGCATGTGCGGCTCGGGCCTCATCGACCTCTTGGCCGAATTGCGCCGCCACGATCAAATGACGCCCAAGGGCGTTTTTGCCGACAAAAAACGCCAACTCGACATCGCCCCCGACTACGGCATCACCTTCTCGCGCGCCGACGCCAGCCATTTAGCCCAGGCCAAAGCCGCCAACTACTGCGGCCAGTACATCGTCATGC
>CAXGRO010000012.1:0-24952 GCA_964012055.1 uncultured bacterium | reverse complement strand
GGCAGGCCGCGCGCCGGGCTGGTCACCTTGACTAGGGGGGCCAGCTCAGTGCGAATGTATTCCGCCGTAGCGTCGCCCTCGGCGCTGGCGTTGAGCGCCAAAAAGACCTCGCTCACCTGGTTGTTGCGCACCCGCTCTACCAATTCGGCAATGCGCAAATCGTCCGGCCGCACGCCGTCGAGCGGCGACAGCACCCCGCCTAAAACGTGGTACATGCCGCGCCACAATTGATCGCGTTCCAAAATAAGTACGTCGCTGGCCTCTTCGACCACACAGATCGAACCGGGGTCGCGATTGGGGTGGCGACATACGTCGCAACGCTCGCTGCCGCGCTCGGTAAAATTGTAGCACTCCGAACAATAGTGAATATTATCCTTGGCCTGGACGATAGCCTGGGACAATATATCGGCCTCCTCGCGCGATTGCTTTATCACATAGAAAGCCAGCCGCTGAGCGGTCTTGCGACCAATACCGGGCAAGCGGGCAAATGCCGTAATCAAATCTTCAATTGGCAGAGGTCCCATAAAATCACTTAATATAAATATCCGCTCAGATCAGTTCGCCGTCAAAGGTATCCAACACCGACTTGACGGTTGGGTCGACGTGAATGGGCACGTCTTTCTCTTCCTCGGGCACCTCGCCATCCTGTTGTACTACGCATTCCAGACGCAGAGAGTGAGTCCATTTCTGCTGGCAAATCTTTTCAATCGCCTCCCTGTTCTTGCCAACCTGGTTCATCGGAAAGCGGTCTTCCGCCTTAAAAGCCAGGCGCAATACCTTACCATCTAAAGCGAGCAGGGCTGCCTCTCGGAGAAATATGCCCAGCGTGGGTTGGGCGGCGCGCACGTCTTCTATAAGGCTTTCCCAATCGCGTTTGATGTGGGCAAAATCTAAATCGCCCGATGGAGGTGGGGACGAGACCACTTCGCTCGTCTTCTCTTTGTCGCTCTGCCCAACCGGACTACCGTCCGACTCTGCCTGCTCCGGTGCGGACGGCGGCTCTTGCATAGCCTGCTCTGGCGCAGGAGGCGGTTCTGACACAGGAGGGACAGCATTGCGCTCCACTGGAGGTGATTTGATTTTTGGCGCCTCTGCTGGCGGCCGTTCCAAAGTAGCCGCTTTGGACTCGGTCGCCGGGCGCGACGCCGGCAAACCGTCTGCCAAGGCGGTCTCCAACTGTTTTAAACGCTGCAGCAATTGTCCCACATCCACCGCACGGCCCATTAGCGCCAGCCGCACCAGGCTCATTTCCAGGCGAAAGCGGGGTTGTAGTGAATGGCGCAAGTCGGTCTGTAATTCCATCAAAGCCTGCAATATGCGCAACACGTCTTCCTCGCCAAAGTGTTCGCTCAACTCGGCAAAGCGCTCGCGCTCAGCCTCGGCGACGTCCAATTTATCAACGCCGCCGTAGACTTTGGCGCAGAGCAGATGGCGCACGTGTTCGGCGAGGCCGTGGACAAACTCCTCAACCTCGGCGCCCGAATCGACCAACTCGGCCACTAAATCGAGCACGCGCTCAGAGTCGGCTTTGGCGATGGCGGCGCTCACATCAAAGTAGACATTGCGGTCGACCAGCCCCAGCACCTGTTGCGCCGTGGCCACGGTCACCTTGTTTTGGTCGAAGGAGACGACCTGATCCAGCAAACTCTCGGCGTCGCGCAGGGCGCCGTCGGCGCGATTGGCCAGCAAAAAGAGCGCTTCTTCGTCGGCCTCTATGCCTTCAGAGGCGGCTATGGTTCCCAGATGGGCGGCAATTTGACCGGAGGGAATGCGGCGAAAGTTAAAACGCTGGCAGCGAGACAGAATAGTCTCGGGGACTTCCTGTACTTCGGTGGTGGCAAAGAGGAATACCACGTGGGGCGGCGGCTCTTCCAGGGTTTTGAGCAGGGCGTTAAACGCCGGTGTCGACAGCATGTGCACTTCGTCGATAATGTAGATTTTATAGGCACCCTCAGTGGGCACATAGCGCACCACTTCGCGCAATTCGCGCACGTCGTCCACGCTGTTGTTGGAGGCGCCATCGATCTCCAGCACATTCATGCTGGTGCCGGCGGCAATGCTGAGACAGGAATCGCAGGAATCGCAGGGTTCGCCGTCGACCAATTGGGTACAATTGAGGGCTTTGGCCAGCACGCGCGCCGTCGTCGTCTTGCCCACGCCGCGGGGGCCACAGAACAGATAGCACTGGGCGATGCGCCCGGATTTGAGGGCGTTGCCCAACGTCGCGGTGATGTGCTTCTGGGCCACTACCTCGTCAAATTTGCGCGGGCGCCATTTTCGTGCTGTAACTTGATAAGCCATTGGTCGGGATACATTAAAGGGCAGGTGGCCGGGCTCGAAAAACGCGACACCACCGCGTGTTCCGCCTCTGGGAAGTCGCCTTACAATGGCAGCCGTGCCCCGCTGCCCTATGACGGCACTCCGACGGGGGTCAATAGCTCCAATCGGATCGCTCTGCAACACACGGCAAAACGTTCCTACCGCTGCTACCTTCCGGTCCTGACGGGGTTCGGAAGTCTGCCGTTGCGCAGAATCCGACCTTCATTGCTACCTACCACCCGCCGGAGTTGTAAAACGAATCGCCGATCTAGTGCGTTGATGTCGGCAATCGCAAAAATATGGTGGAGCAGATGGGAATCGAACCCACGACCTCCAGATTGCGAACCTAGCGCTCTCCCAACTGAGCTACTGCCCCACGCAAATGAAAAAATGGCGGAGAGAGAGGGATTCGAACCCTCGGTAGGGGGTGACCCTACACACGATTTCCAGTCGTGCACCTTCGACCACTCGGTCATCTCTCCCCAAACTCGTAGTATATGTTAAAGATGGCGGAGAGGGAGGGATTCGAACCCTCGGTGACCTAAAGGCCACAACGGTTTTCGAGACCGCCCCGTTCGACCACTCCGGCACCTCTCCTTAATTACTCTACCGGGCCGACCGCAGGCGCGTAAAAAAATCCTGCAGCAAATCGGCGCACTCTTTTTCCAGCACCCCACCCAATACTTCGCACCGGTGGTTCAGCCGCTCGTCTTGCACCACGTTGCGCAACGACCCGCAAGCGCCGGTTTTGGGATCGGCGGTTCCAAATACCAGACGCGGAACGCGCGCCAAAACCAAGGCCCCAGCGCACATAGCGCAAGGTTCCAGTGTTACATAGAGCGTGGTATCGAGCAAGCGTCGCGAACCAAGGGCCCGGGCCGCTTGCTGGATGGCCTGCATTTCGGCGTGTGCCAAAGGATCTTGCAAATGCTCCGTCGCATTGCCCGCCTCGCCAATCAATTGGCCCCCGTGGACCACCACGGCGCCCACCGGTACTTCCTCGCGCCCAGCGGCGGCGGTCGCTGCGCTCAAAGCCCGGCGCATCCAGTAAATATCGTCCGCCCCGGCGGCTTTGACACTGTGCATAACGCTATTGTACCCCAGGCAGAAACACTTTTTAAGGGGTGTAAAAATATAACCGTTGGGATGAACTAGATCAAGGGTTAACAGGTAGGTTGACACTGCGCTTTTCCGTCCGGTCGCCAAGTTGGCGAAAATCGTCAAAAAAAGTGCAGCGGCGGCACAGAATTAGGCCGCAATGCGGCTTCAAAACTGCCGCTCGTAGTGATCGCGCGCCAAAAGCGTGTCCGTGCGCTTATTCCAATAGCTCTCCTGTTCAGAATCCAAACGCCGGTCCAGTGGATCATAGCGCACAAGCCGCATGGCGGTGCCGATGAGCAAAAAAATCGTATAGAACACAAGTGCCAGTAAAACATGCGTGTTGACAAAAGCTAGCAGGCGCGCCAGCAGCATCCACACCACATAGATGGGCCGCAAAATAATGGGCAGGACCAGGCCAACGGCTAGAAAGGCACTCGCAATGCCCCCTAGATGAACCCACGCTCCGCCCGTCCGGTACCAGAGATACGTGGCAACCAAACCCAAGATGGTACCCATAATTAACCCAAAATTGCGCAATTCGCGCCGGGTTGAGGGTGGCACCGTCAGAAAGCTCTCTTTTTTCCTCATTTTCCTTTGCTCAATCGAGTTCAAACTCTTCGCGCCAGTCGCGCTCTTCGCTCCAGTACGGCTGGGCTTTCTTATCGAGCAAAAACGAACCCAGCACCAGGTAGTCCATCTCGGTGCGCATAAAACAGCGATAGGCGTCTTGCGGCGTGTTGACGATGGGCTCGCCCCGCACATTGAAGGAAGTATTGACCACCAGCGGACAGCCGGTCAAACTGTAAAAAGCCTGGATCAAATCGTAGTAGCGCGGGTTTTCCTCGCGCCGCACCGTTTGGATGCGCGCCGAATAGTCCACGTGGGTCACCGCCGGAATATCCGAACGCGGCACGTTTAATTTGTCGATGCCAAAAAGCGCCTGCTGTTCGGCGTTCATGGCAACCTGGCGTTCCTCCACCACTGGAGCGACCAGCAACATATAGGGCGAATCGACGTCCAGTTCAAAGTATTCGTGCACATGCTCGCGCAAGACGCTGGGGGCAAAAGGCCTAAAACTTTCGCGAAATTTAATTTTGAGATTCATCACCGACTGCGTCTGCGGCGAGCGCGGATCCCCCAATATGCTGCGACCGCCCAGGGCACGCGGCCCAAATTCCATGCGCCCCTGGAACCAACCGGCAATATTATCGGCGGCGAGCAATTCGGCCACGCGCACCGGCAGTTCCCCTTCCTCCAGGCGCTGGGCGACGGCGCCCTGGGCCTCGAGAAACGCTTCAATATCCTCGTCGCTATACGCCGGCCCCAGCAGGGCGGCGTGCATGGCATCCTGCTCGCCGTCGGCCTGGCGCTCGTTGTCTAAATAGCGGTACCACAGCGCCAACGCCACCCCCAGGGCGCCGCCGGCGTCGCCGGCGGCCGGCTGAATCCAGATATTCTCGTACGATCCCTCGCGCAAAAGGCGGCCGTTGCCCACGCAATTGAGCGCCACGCCACCGGCCATACATAGATTTTTCATGCCCGTCTCGCGGTGCAGGTGACGGCCCATGCGCAACATAATCTCTTCGGTGACCACCTGGCAAGAGCGCGCCAGGTCCATCTCGCGCTGGGTCAGCGGACTTTCTGGCGAACGCGCCGGCCCGTCAAACAATTTAGCGAACTTCTCATTGGTCATAGTCAGGCCGGCCAGGTAATTAAAATAGCGCGTATTGAGCTTAAAAGATCCATCTTCTTTGATGTCGATCAAATGATCGCGGATTTGGTCGACGTATTTGGGTTCGCCGTAAGGAGCCAGCCCCATCAGTTTGTACTCGCCGGAGTTGGGTTTAAAACCGGTGAAATAGGTAAATGCCGTGTACAATAATCCCAGCGAGTGAGGAAATTTGATCTCGGCCAATGTATGGATCTCGTTGTCGCGGCCGTATCCGCAACTGGTAGTGGTCCACTCCCCCACCCCGTCCAGAGTCATAACGGCTGCCTCCTGAAAGGGCGAGGGATAAAACGCGCTGGCCGCGTGCGATTCGTGGTGGTCGCCAAAGAGCACCTTGACATCGCATTCCAGCGCTTCCTGGATGGTCTGGGGGATCCATAATTTCTGCTTGAGCCAGACCTGCATGGTTTTCCAGAACAGGCGGATGCCCTTGGGCGTCGTGCCCAGATGGGTCTCTAGCAGACGTTCAAAGGTGAGCAGCGGTTTGTCGTAAAACCCGATACAGTGCAAATCTTGTGGCCCAATCCCCGCCTCGTCCAAGCAGTATTGCACGGCGTAACGCGGCAAACTGGGGTCGTGTTTAATTCGGGTAAAACGCTCCTCCTGTGCAGCGGCTATAATTTTCCCGTCCTCGAGCAAACAGGCGGCGCTATCGTGGTAGAAAGCGGAAATACCCAGGATGTAAGTCGACATCAATTACTCCGGTATACAGATCTTGACACCGTTGGTCAGCAATGCTTTATTAAGCTACCAACGTTGTGTAAAAATAGCAAGATAGACAAAAAAGAGGCCTTTGTGGAACAACTCGCTTTTCTCAGCCCCAATCAGGTCCGCACCATCCAGCGCCAATACGGCACCCCCGTCTTTGCCTACGACCAGATATCTCTAGAAAAACAGGCGCAAACCGCCTTAAACTTTCCCAACCCCTACGGCCTAACAGTGCGCTACGCCATGAAAGCTTGTCCCAGCGCCGCCGTCATCAGCATCCTCAATAAATTGGGTTTGCACATAGATGCCAGCAGTGGGTTTGAAGCCCGGCGCGCCATGCGCGCCGGCGTAGCGCCGCAACAGATCCAGATCACCGCCCAGCAACTGCCCGAGTCCGAAGATTTTCAAAAACTGGTGCATCAGGGCGTGCTCTTCAACGCCTGTTCGCTACACCAATTAAACACTTTCGGCCAACTTTTTCCAGGCGCTGAACTCTGCGTGCGCATCAATCCGGGCCTGGGTTCGGGACATAGCAACCGCACTAACGTCGGCGGCCCCTCATCCAGTTTTGGCATCTGGCACGAATATCTCGACCAAGTTGTGGAAATCGCCGCCCAGCACAAACTCAACATTACTCGCCTGCACAGTCACATTGGTTCGGGCAGCGATCCAAATGTATGGCAACGCTGCGCCCGCCTTACCCTGGACATTGCTGCCCGCCTGCCCCAGGTCCACAGCGTAAATCTGGGGGGCGGTTTTAAAATCGGCCGCATGGCCGACGAACTGTCGACCGATTTACAGGCGGCCGGCCAACCCATCGCCGAAGAATTTGAGCGCTTTGCCGCCGCCCACGGCCGCCAATTACATTTGGAAATCGAACCGGGCACTTACTTTGTAGGCAACGCGGGCGCCCTGGTCTGCACCGTTATGGATCTGGTGGACACCGGATCTGAGGGATACACTTTTATCAAAATAGACAGCGGCATGACCGAGGTCTTGCGCCCCAGCCTCTACGGCGCCCAGCACCCCATTGTCGTGGTACCGGCGCAGGACGAAGACCGCGGTCAGCATTCGTACTTGGTCGCTGGCCACTGTTGCGAAAGCGGCGATGTCCTCACCCCCGAACCGGACAACCCCGAAGGTTTGCTGCCCCGCCTGCTCACCGAAGCCCAAATCGGCGACCCCATCGTCATTGGCGGCAGCGGCGCCTACTGTGCCGGCATGGCTTCCAAAAATTACAATTCCTTCCCCGAAGCCAGCGAAATATTGCTGGCCTCCGACGGCACTCTGCACCTGGCGCGCCAACGCCAAACGCTAGATCAAATCCTGGCCAACGAAACGCTGCCCGACTTTCTCAAGGGCTCGCAGTGAGACGGCGACCGGCCGTTTCACCGCCCCTCAATCAGTAATAGGCCTGCCCAACTTCCAAAACGCTCGCGGTCTATATCTTCATCTTCGGATCCAGCGCATCGCGCAAGCCGTCGCCCAACAAATTGTACATGGTCACAGTTACAAATATGGCCACCCCGGGCATGACCACCAGCCACCAGGCCGACGCGTTGCTACGCGCCCCGGCCAGCAACGCCCCCCAGGTGATGGCCTCGGCCGGCACGCCTATACCCAAAAAACTCAAACCCGACTCGGCTAAAATGGCGCCGGCCACGCCAAAGGCGGCCGGCACCAGCACCGGGCCTATGGCGTTGGGCAGAATGTGGCGAAACATAATGCGCCCGTGCGAAAACCCCAGGCTGTGGGCCGCCGCCACGTATTCGTTGTTGCGCACCTGGAGAAACTGCGAGCGCGTCAAACGCGCGATGTTGACCCAACCCGTCAGGCCAATGATGATCATGATGAAGAATAGACTGGGGGTAAAAAAGGCCGCCGCCGTGAGAATGAGAAAAAAGCTGGGGATGGCCGCCCACAACTCAAAAAGGCGCGCCAGCAGCAAATCTACCCAACCGCCAAAATAACCCGCCAGCGCGCCCAGTACGACGCCGATCAACATAGAAATTCCCACAGACACCAAACCAATGGTCAGTGCGTAACGCGAGCCATGGATCAATCCGGCAAACACGTCGCGTCCCAGGCGGTCTGTGCCCAGCAGGTGTTGGGCACTGGGCGGCTGGTATTTATCGCGCAGCTGAATCTCGCCAGGGCCAAAGGGAATTAGCGGGAAGACGGCTTGCTCAACTTTAATTTTTTTGAAATTGCGCACCCGCCGCAACTCCTCTGGCCAGTCCGCCAACCCCAAGTAGATAACATACTGCCTGAAGACGGGATAGTAGCTCTTGCCCTTATACTTCATGTAGTAGGGTTTATCGCCGGCTAGAAAATCGGCGAAGATAGCCACCAGCGCCAACAAACCTATGGCCACCAATCCGGCCAGCGCCAGCCGATTGTGCTTGAACTGCTTCCACACAATTCTGGAATAGGACTGCCCCTTTTCTGGGCTACCATCCTCAAAGACCTCTTTTGTCGACTCAACCGCACTCATCCCCTCACCTCTGTAAACTCGAAAACTCTATGCGCGGATCGACCACTTTTAACAGAATGTCGGCAACTAAAATACCCAGCAGCGACAGGGCCGAACCAATGGTGAAAATGGCCATGACCATGGGATAGTCGCGCACGATCACCGATTGGAACCCCAAAAACCCCATGCCCGGAATAGTAAAAATTGTCTCGATAAATACCGAGCCGGCAATCATCGCCGGCAGCAAACCCGCCATCAATGTAACGATGGGTATGAGGGAATTACGCACTACGTGGCGCAAGACCACCAACGGCCAGCGCAACCCCTTGGCCTGTGCGGTGCGCACGTAGTCGAGCCGCAAGTTCTCCAGCATGCTGGTGCGCATATAACGCGACAGGCCGGCAAAACTGGCGTAAGTCGAAGCCAGAACCGGCATAACCATGTGGTGGGCGTGGTCTTTGAACAGGCGCCAGAAACTCCAATCTTCGCCAGCCTCAAGCGACTGGATGCCGGCGGCCGGAAACCAGTGGAGAAACTCCTCGTTGCAAAAGAAAATAATCAGCAACATGCCCACCCAAAAAGGCGGCATAGACCACAGCAGAAACGTCCCCGAGGTCAGCAGACGATCCGTCAGCGTATTCTGCTTAACCGCCACCAACACACCCAGAGGGACGCCGACGAAGTAGGCAATGAGCAAGCTGATGACATTGATTTCTATGGTGATGGGCAGGCGGTCTATAATGTGTTTAATTACCGGTTGCTGATCCTTGAAAGAGCGCCCAAAATTCAAGGTAATAAAGCGCAAATCGGCGGTGCGGAACAATTCCAAACCGGCGCCCGTATAGGCATAGTTGCCGCCCACTTCAATCGCCGCGCTCTGCCAAAAGGCCGAAGTGCGCACAATCTCCGCCCGAGTCGTACCTCGCTCTGACAGTATTTCCAGAAAACGCCGCTTGCGCTCTTGCTGCTCTAACCCGCCAAGTTCTGCCCGTTGCTCTCCATCGAACTGTGCCATGACATCGTCTACCATCAAAGCCACGCGGTCGAACTCATCCAAACTTTCGACGTGCAATACCAAATTGGACAGCCAGGTTAGGTACTGCACGTGTAGCGGCTTGTCAAGACCCAACTGGCGACGCAATTCTTGGCGTATTTTTTCTTCGTCGGCGCGCCGGTCGGTGGAGATACCCTCACCCCCACTCGCCCCGCCCAAAAAGAGGTCGACGGGATCACCTGGGGCCAGGTGCATGATAAAGAAGGAAATAAGAGTGATGCCAAATAAGGTGGGAATGGCGAGCAGAAGGCGCTGGATGACGTACTGTATCATGATCCGCACATAAAAATCACAGGCCGACGCAACGCGACGCGCGTGCGCCGGATTTGTTATTAACGATTAGCTTACTGATAGAGGCGGTTGGCCGGGCTGACCCACCATTCCCGGTTATTTGTTCCCGCCGGATACCAGTTCACCCCTTCATAGCGCCGGCTATAAGCCGTAACGGTACGCTGCTTCCACAAAAAGGTATAGGGTTGTTCTTCGTAGAGGATTTCCTGATAGCGGCGATAGAGGGCAATGCGCTTTTCCATGTCGAATTCCTGGCGGTACTCCTCCAGGATGCGATCAACTTCCGGATTGACAAAGCTGATAAAGTTGGATCCGTTGCCCTCGGCTTGCGAGGAATGCCAGATCTGATAGTCGTCCGGCGGAAAGCGCAAACTGCCCGTCCAGCCCAGGGTGACGGCGTCAAAATTTTTGTTTTTAACGCGGTCGAGAAAGATCGACCAGTCCAGTTCGCGCACTTCGCACTCAATGCCTACGTCGCGCAATTCGCCCTGGACGACCAGGGCGATGTCTTTGCGGATCTGGTTGCCCGAATTAACCAGAAATACAAAAGAAAAGGGGATGCGCTGCCCGTCGACAACCTTATCTAAAACGCCGTCGCCGTCGGAGTCTTCCCACCCCGCTTCCTGCAACAGGGCCTCGGCCTTTTCTCTGTCGTAACCGTAGGATTTTAATTCGTTATTGTATTCCGGACGAAATTTGTGAATGGGGCTCTCGACCGACTCACCCAGGCCAAACAGGAGGTTGACCACCATGTCGTCTTTGTCGATCAAATGCGTCATGGCCTGACGCACGCGCCGGTCGCCAAAGATGGGGTGGTTATTGTTCCAGCCGATATAGACGTAACCGCTGGAGTACTGGATGCCCTTGAGAAAGCGATCGGTGAATTCGGGCGACCAACTCCGGTCTTTAAATTCGAGCGGTTGCAAACGGTGCACGTCTAGATTGCCGTTCTTCAACTCGATAAAAGCGGCGTCCATATTATTGATGATCTTAAAAACGATTTTGTCCACATAACCCGGATCTGGCAGGTCGGCCTTACCCGCGCCCCAATAATTGGCATTGCGCGTCAACACCACCTTTTGCTGCGTCACCACATCGCGCTCCACGTCTTCGATAAGGTAAGAACCCGAGCCTAACACTTTGCGATTAAAATTCTGGTTAAACTGTTGGGCAAAACGGCTGACGCGCAGCGAATCAGCGCCCTCTTTCCACGACCCGTCGACCAGGCTGCTCAGCGACACTTCTTCCATTAACCCCTGCGGATCGTAGAAGTGTCGAGGAAGTATATTCAAACTTCCCAGCATCCTATCGTTGAGAAAATAGGGCTCGCCGCATGTAATAGTGATACCGTATTCGCCCTCTACTTGCGCATCCTGCACGGCGGCAAAATAATTGCGCAAATGGGGCGCCAGCACCAGCGGATTCTTGACTACCTTCAAGCTGAAGAGCACATCGGCCGCCGTCAGCGACTGGCCATCGGCAAAGCGCGCACCGCGCCGTACTGTAAAAGAATAAGAAAGTTTGTCTGCTGAAATCGACGGATACTCTTGCGCCAGCATGCCCTTGAGTTCATAGGGCGGCTCATCTTCGGGATAGAGCAAGCTTTCGAATATCAACCCTAGAACCCGAGAAGCGCCGTAGTCGTTGGAAGTATAGGGGTTGAGGTTCTCCGGATCCGAAAGCATGTGCTGCACCATCCAGTCGCCTACCTGGGGCTCTCCCTCAACTTTCGGGCGCAACGGCCCTTTCTGGGCGCCGTCCAAAACGATAATATCGCGCGTGGTGGCGAGGATACTCTGGGCTTCCTCCCAGGGCGTGCGCTGCGGCTCTATCGTCGATTCTGGCTCGCTCCCACACCCGCCCACCAACACCGGACACACTAAAGCAATGAGTGATTTTCTCGTTTTCTTCAGTATCATCGCATCCTCTCCAAAATTATCTTCAGGACAATTAACAGAGTCCTAGGCGTCTTGGGATGGGGGTTTGCCGGCGGTGCTTTGTGGGAGTTGGGCCGGGGGGAAAGGGGACCGGGACTCACAGCCGCAACGCGGCTGTGGGGGTGGTTGGTGGTTGGGAAGGGCAGGGCCCCGAGGGCCTCACAAAGCACCAGAGGCAGACTCCCATCCCAAGAGACCGCAAACGCCCGTACTATTAACCCACACTCATCCCACTAAACCGCCGTCAACCACCCGTGCCGATCCTCCTGCTCCCCCTGGAGAATAGCAAAAAAAGCCTCCTGCAATTTCTGCGTAATCGGCCCCCGCTCTCCGGCCCCAACATCGATCTGATCAATGCGGCGCACCGGCGTAATTTCGGCCGCCGTACCCGTAAAGAACACCTCGTCAGCAACATAGAGCAATTCGCGCGGAATCCCCTTTTCCTCCACTTCTATCCCCAAATCGCGCGCCAGCGCAATAGCCGTATGGCGCGTGATACCCGACAGAATCGAGTAGCTGGGAGCAGGCGTGTAAATCGCCCCGTCCCTTATGACAAAAATGTTTTCGCCGCTACCCTCACTCACCAGCCCGTCGGGGCCCAGCACTATGCCCTCGTCGTAGCCGTTTATATTGGCCTCCATGCGCACCAGTTGCGAATTGAGGTAATTGCCCCCCGCTTTGGCCATAAAGGGAAAAGTGTTGGGCGCCATCCGGTTCCAGGACGAAGTGCACACCGACACCCCTTTCTGTAGCGCCTCCTCGCCCAGGTATTGGCCCCACTCCCACACGGCGATAACCGTATCTATGGGACAGGGCATCGGGTCCACACCCAAAGAGCCATAGCCGCGAAAAACAATGGGCCGGATATAACATTCCTCCAGGTTATTGGTCCGAATGGTCTGCAATATGGCCTGGCTCACTTCGGCGGGCGAATAGGGTATTTCCATGCGATAAATCTTGGCCGAATCGAAGAGGCGTTCCACGTGCTCCTCAAGGCGAAAGACGGCCGGCCCCTTAGAAGTCTTGTAACAGCGAATACCTTCGAACACACTCGAACCGTAGTGCACTACGTGGGAAAGCACGTGGATATTGGCCGCATCCCAATCCACGAGTTCTCCGTTAAACCATATTTTGTCGGACTTTGGCAGGGCCATGGTCGGCTTTCTCCTTGCAGTTGGCTTGTACTATTCGGCGCCCCAACAACTTACTAAAGCTGGCGTGTAAAAGTAACGGAAAAACTGTCAAATGTGCCACTGCGCTGGCGCGATCGACTGCCCCGCATGGATAGCGACGTCTCACGACTCGGCTTGTAGTTAATATTGGCGCTGAGGTTTTGGTGGGCGTTGCGCCGCAGCAAAAAACGCGTCTCCCGCTGATCGAAGTACTGGTGGCTCCACTCGCGGTCGAGGCGGTAATTGTAATTAGTCGACAAACTCAAATAGCCAAAGCTGTAGGAGGTGCCAAAGCGGATGCTGTGATCGCTGTTGTCCTCGCGCACAATCTGGGCGCCGTTTTCCACCAGCAATTCGCCAAAGTCATCTGCTTTATACGTATAGCCGGTGTTGATCTTGAGGCCGTCAAAAAACTGGCGGTTGATCGAATGACTCATGCTCCAGCCGCGCCGGATATTGCTCTTGCGGTTGCTGGCGTTGACCCGGCGGTCGAAGTCAAAAATCGAACGCTTGGCCGAAACGCTAAAATTGTGCGAAATACTGGCGCCCAGCCGCTTGTAACTGGTGCCGGCATCCAAACTGAGGTCGCGGTTGCGCGAATTGCTACCCGAACGCCGGGCGTCCAGATTGATTTTGCGGTTAAAAGACGAGCGCAAATTGATGCGCAGATTCATTTCGTTGGCCATGCGGCCGTTATACGACAGCGAGGTCGAATTATTGATCTTGTCGCCATCCAGGCGCCTGTTGTCAAAGTTATTGTCACCTATGGAACGAATCTGTCCCGCAATAGTGAGCTTGTGTCCCTGGCTCAACTGAAAATCTAGGCTACCACTGAGTGATAAGTCCTGATCGGTGCGGTCGATACTTGGGTCTCGTACAATCTCGCCGCTGGCCAGGCGGGCGGCCAGGCGACGCAGATCGCTGGCGCTGTATTTGACGGATGTGCGGCCGACCACTTTCTCCAGTAACTTGCCGGATATCCGGGCATTCATATTCCGGCTTTCTCTCTTGCGATCTTTTAAAAAGAAAGAATTTTTCTCATCTTCGGCGGTATTGGCGGTATTGGAACTGAACGATTCGGAGAAAGAAAGACTGCCGCTAAAATCAAAACCTTTCACCTTGCCGCTTAACGAAGTATTCAAACCGGTATTGCGCTGCTGGTCGAGATCGATAGAGAGAGAGGTATCGCGGACGGCGACGCCGTCAATTTCATCTACTACATTAATTACCGAACGGGTCACGCCGCGCTGTGAGCGCGACTCCGACAACCCCACACTGGTTCGCAAGTCAAAGGGCAGCGTGTACCCTAAAGACATGCTCAGGGACTCCGTGCGGTTCTTATTGTTCTTTAATGTATTGTCGTTCTTGTTCATGCTGAACGACGTAGTCACCTTCTTGTCTCTCAATTCAAATTTCGGCGAGACGCTGAGATTGGCGCTGTAGCGAATACCCGTCTCTCGAAAGGTGCTATCCAGGTTTGCTCGAGTGGAGCGATCGGCAGTGATCAGGCTAGGTGTCACACCCACTCGCAAGTTGCGAAATGGGCTGTCGCTGCCATGCAGCGGGTTGTAGGAAAAACTGAAACCAAAGGTCTGATTAGCTATTTTCTGTTTTTGCAACGTGGCGTTGCGCCGCGACATGCTGGCCGAGATACCGATCGACGCCTTAGGTCCAAGAATTGGATACCTAATATTCGATCGAGCCGAGGCGTCGTCTAACCACTGTTTGCCGTCGCGGCGTTCGTCTAGGGTATATTTTAGACTGGCAGATCCGGTTATGCGTAACATGGCCGTAGTATCGCCCGCCGCAAGCAACACCGGCACCGAATAATTCCAACCGGGCAATTTATGCGCCCAGTTCATGCGCGTACTGCTCTTATTAAAACTCAGCGTATAAGGTTCTGCGCCCACTCCCGCTGAAACCAGCAAGAAGCTCAGACCTAACAAGGCCTTATTAGCCCATGTCGAGCGTATCACTCACATCCCACCCTTCAACTCAGACGCGCTAAACGCATCGCTGAGACGGCTGAATTCCTCTAAGTTCAAATCTTCGGGACGCCGCGCAAGGTCAATCTCCGCTTGCGACCCCACTTCTTCCAGAACGGGGCGCATTCCGGCGGCCAGTGATAGGAGGGAGTTGCGCAACATTTTGCGCCGCTGTGCAAAAGCGGCGCGCACCAAGCGCTCGAACATCGCCTCATCTTCTACCGGACAACGACGCGTCTGGCGAAATTGCAACTCGACTACGGAAGATTGAATTTTGGGAACCGGTCGGAACGCCCGCGGGCCAACTTGCAATACTTCTTCCATGTCGGCCCACCTGGATAACATTACGGTCAAGAGACCGTATTCCTTGGAACCGGGCCGGGCAGCTAAACGCTGCGCCACTTCCCGCTGCAACATTAAAGTGGCACTGCGAATACAGTCGGCCTGGCCCAACAGATGGAAGAGCAGAGGAGCGGATATATTGTATGGCAGGTTGCCCACTATCACCAATTTATCCTTCTTTTCCCGACGCCGGACATCTCGCAAATCTAATTTGAGTATATCCGCCTCAATGAGATGTAAATCGGTCTGTGCATATTCCCGCCGCAAAAAAGCTACTAAGTCGCGATCAATCTCAACGACAATAAGCCGCTCAAATTTAGCGATGAGATGGCGAGTGAGCGCGCCGCGACCCGGACCAATTTCGAGCACCTGATCATCCGCATTCGGCCGCACCAAGTCGACAATCTGTTCTGCCAAGCGCTGGTCGGCCAAAAAATGCTGGCCGAAGCGCCGCCGGGGACGGGGTAAACTACCAGTGGTCCAATGTGCTGCCAAAGTCAGTCCGCCCTCGCCACTGCCCGCGAACGACGGCGACGCAAATAGCGCCACAAATCTGCCAGAACGTTTTGGGCGTTAACATTGCGCGCCAGATTTTCGGCGACCCGGTCCACTTCGATAGCAGCGGCCTCGATTTGCTCGCGGCTAAAACCGGTTTGTATCTGGCGCAACCACTCCAGGCGATCCAGGTGGACCACCTGAGATTCACAGGCCAGACATAAAAGAAATAGATCGCGCAAGTACGAACTGCACACTTCTAGAAAGCGGTTCAATTGTTCACGTTCTGTCCTGACGCTCATCTCATCCAGCAGTTCCCAGTAAACCCCATCCTCCCCCCGCGCCGCAGCGCTCAAAAACTTCTCGGCCCAAGAGCGCACATCGTCAATACTACCCTCGGCTATTTTAACGGCCTGTTGCAAGCTCCCCCCCCCCAAGCGCGCGGCGACTGCGGCGCGCTCTACTTCGATGCCCGCATCTTGCATGTGCCGGCGCAGTTCTGCCTGATTCAAGCGCCGCAGTGGCACATTCTGGCAACGCGATAAAATAGTGGGTAAAAGGCGCTCGGGGGTGCTTGAAACTAAAATAAATACCGCGTTGCCAGGCGGTTCTTCGAGCGTTTTGAGGAATGCATTGGCTCCTGCCGGGTGCATGGCCTCGGCATCAAATATCAAGCCGATTTTATAGGGACCCTCTACCGGAGCATATCCCATGTCGCGCTGTAATTGGTCGAGATAGTCGCGCGCAATGTTTACATTGCCGCGATTGGAATTGACATTTTCCTGTACATATTCTTGCACCGCCTGGCGCATTTCTTCGCGAAGGTTAGGGGAATTGCTCTTGCCACGGCGCGGTGCCAGAGGGGTAAGTAGGTGTAAATCGGGATGTGCCAACTCGTCGATTTTGTGACAGGAAGGACAGCGACCACAGGCCATTGCACCCGCTTCGTGGCAGTTGAGTGCTTTACCCAATGCCAGAGCCATCCGACGCTTGCCCGTGCCAGGGGAACCACTTAACAAAATGGCGTGAGGAACGTGCCCAGATTGCAACCAGACCTCTATCTGGTTTTTAGCGTACTGCTGGCCAATGATATCGTCGAATGACAAGCATCTCACTCCCGCTCAGTAGCGCTGTGGTGACGCGAGGTGGGGCGCATCAGAGATTGCGCTGCAGCAGGTTCTCTTCATTGTCTTTGTCGAAGAAGTGTGCCTTCTCCACCTCGACGGCAAGCCGCACGCGTTGGTCCACCTGAGGCATGTGAACGGGATCTACGCGGGCGACAAATGAAGACTTGCCGGTAGTGATATAGAGGAAAACTTCGCTGCCCATAGGTTCAACGACTTCCACGGTCGTTTCTATCTCGGAAATTTCCACATCTCTGGCCACCGTATCGGGATCGTGAATATCTTCGGGACGTATGCCCAAGATTACTTCCCGATCAACGTGATCGTTGAGTTTATCGGTATAGGCGGCCGGCAGTTGCAGTTGCACATTGCCCTCGTCAAAAATCAGACCGCTGCCGTTGTTGGTCAGACGCCCGCTGATGAAGTTCATCGACGGACTGCCGATAAAACCGGCGACGAATTGGTTGAGCGGCGAATTGTATAGGTTAAGTGGCGCGTCAATTTGCTGAATGCGACCGTCGCGCATGACCACAATGCGGTCGCCCATAGTCATGGCCTCCACTTGGTCGTGGGTGACGTATACCATAGTCGCCTCGAGACGCGAGTGCAATTTGCTAATTTCGGCGCGCATCTGCACCCGCAACTTGGCATCTAAATTAGACAAGGGTTCGTCAAAGAGAAAAACCTTGGGTTTGCGCACGATGGCACGGCCCACGGCCACGCGCTGGCGCTGGCCGCCCGACAGCGCTTTGGGTTTGCGCTCCAACAGGTCTTCTATGCCTAAAATATCGGCCGCTTCGCGCACCCGCTGGTCAATCTCATCTTTTGGATACTTCCGCAATTTGAGACCAAAGGCCATATTCTGATATACCGTCATATGGGGGTAAAGCGCATAATTCTGAAAGACCATGGCAATGTCGCGATCTTTGGGGGGAATATCGTTGACCAGCGTACCGTCGATGAAAATCTCGCCGCCAGTAATTTCCTCCAGACCGGCAATCATCCGCAGCGTGGTCGATTTGCCACACCCCGATGGGCCGACCAGCACGACGAATTCTTTATCTTTTATTTCGATATTGGCATCGTCGACGGCGACCACATCTTTGTCGTAGACTTTGCGCACACTCTTGAGGATTACTTCTGCCATGGTTTTGCTCTCCTGACGGTTGGCACCGGCGCTTTTTACGTTGTTGCAATGCGCCGTTTCATGATCAAGGCATCTTCCTGTGGGTTTTCGTAGTATTGCGGATGCATTCCTATTTGTTGAAACTGGTGCATCTTGTAAAATGCTACTGCCACACTATTGGATGAGCGCACTTCCAGTGTACACTCGCTGCAGCCCATCCAAAGCACCTGGCCGATAAGATATCGCAACAAATCGCTGGCCCATCCTCGGCGGCGATGCGCTGGCGCTATGGCAAAATTAGCCAGATGGAATTCTGCGCCAATAGCATAACCGACGGCATAACCGCGCAGTTCTCCACCAACTTCTAAGCCTTTGCAAAACGCGCTGCGGTCGCAGACCGCATGACCAAAATCTTTCACCGACCAGGGATTGGCAAATGACGCGCGCTCAATCTCGAGTATTTGCTCGAGATGGTCAACTGTCAATTGTACGAAATCGCGCTGCAATCGACCAGTCCCCGCAACTTCAATAGCTGCGTTTCCTTTAACTTCGTATCCCATCGGACGCCAGCGGGTGTTTGCCTACTTTTATATCGGGCCCGCGCAGATACTCTGGCTCTACAGTTGCCGCGTCTTCACTCTCACCCGCCTTCAATTTTCGCAAAGCCAACCAGCCAACAATGCCCGCTTCGGGCCGAGCGCAGGCGTTAGGAGCGAGAACAGCCTGTGCACATTGGGCGACAAGCTCGCTATAGGCATCTACGCCATCTCCCGTATAAATCGTAGGTGTGCCGTCGCGCTCCGCCAAAACAACAGCTGGCTCTACAGCGCGCGGCGGATCGAGTTTCTGCGGATACCCATCTCCCGTATCGTAGAGCGCCGTGTAGACTTGACTTTTGCGCGCGTTTAGCATGGTACATACGGGGTAACGCGCATAGGGCAAACGAGCCGCTAGCGATTCGAGAGTCGATACCGTGACCAGTGTTAGATTTCGAGCTAAGCACAACCCCTTCGCTGTGCTCATGCCGATGCGCAATCCAGTGAACGAACCCGGACCTTTAGTTACGGACACGGCATCGACTTCGGCAAAAGTACAATCCGCCGTGGCCAAGGCTTCTTCTATTTCCATAAAAAGACGCTGGGAATGTTGCAGTCCAACATCAAAATAGCGACTAACGAGTATTTTCTCATCGTCGACCAGCGCCACGCTGCCCACGGGCGTGGCAGTATCGAATGCCAGCACTAACACAGCGCCTCCGCTATAAAAGTTCCATCTGTTCGCCGTCGGGACTATTGGACCTTGGCCCCTTGGAAAGATCTATCCCCAAATGTTCGTAGGCGCGGGCCATGGCCACTCTCCCTCTAGGCGTGCGCTTTATGAAACCCTCTTTAATTAAATAGGGTTCGAATACCTCCTCAATGCTATCGGCATCATCTCCAATGGCAGCAGCCAGATTGCTCAAGCCAACGGGCCCGCCGTCAAATCTCGTAATAATAGCACCCAATAACTTCCGGTCAATGTCGTCCAACCCCAAGCGGTCGACATTCTGGATATTTAGTGCTTTATCGACCGTATCGGCGTTTACCTGACCATCGCTTTCCACCTGGGCGTAATCACGTGCACGCCGCAACCAACGTTTGGCAATACGCGCCGTACCGCGAGAGCGCTGGGCAATCTCTCTGCCCCCGCCCTCATCGACGGGAAAATCTAACAAGCGCGCGTCGCGTTTGACGATTTCCGTCAATTCGTCCACCGAATAAAAATCGAGGTGGGCGGTGATACCAAAGCGAGCGCGCATAGGTGAAGTCAGCAAACTCTGCCGCGTAGTAGCGCCCACCAGGGTGAAGGGCTCTAGCGGAATCTCCACCGAACGAGCCGCCGGACCCTGGTCGATCATAATATCGATCTTAAAGTCCTCCATGGCCGAATAAAGGTATTCCTCAACCGTGCGATTAATTCTGTGAATCTCGTCGATAAACAATACGTCGCCACGCTGTAGTGTAGTAAGTACTCCCGCCAAATCGCTGGGCCGTTCCAGCAACGGGCCAGAAGTGGGATAGGTTTCCACACCCAACTCGTGTGCTATGACGTACGCCAAGGTAGTCTTGCCCAATCCCGGTGGTCCGTAGAGCAACACGTGGTCCATGGCCTCGCCGCGCTGTTTGGCCGCCTCAATGGCAATGCGCAACTGTTCTTTGACCTTGGCCTGGCCGAACATTTCGCCCAACGACTTGGGTCTTAAGGTATGGTCGAATTCTAGATCCTCGCCGTCGGCCTGTGGATCTATGGGACGCTCGTCCATGTTCTGACCTCAACGCTCCTTTAGGGCTTGTTTAATCAATTGCTGCACACTTTGGAATTCGCCATTCTTGGCCACAACTTTGTTCACCGCCTGGCGCGCCGCAGGTGCGGGAAGCCCAAGGGCAGCCAAAGCAAGTACGGCCTCTTCTATCATCCCCGTCTGCCCGTCCGTTTCGCCGTCATCGCCTTCCGTTCCAACAGCCACTTCGCCCGGAGGCATTTTATCGCGCAATTCAACTACCAAACGCTCAGCCGTTTTACGACCAATGCCTTTGATAGCTGTCAGGTCGCCGACGCGTTCGTGCAGTACCGCCTGGCGCAAATCTTCCACCGTCATACCCGAGAGAATGGTCTGGGCAGAATTGGGGCCAATGCCAGACACGCCGATGAGCAGTTCAAAAACTTCGCGCTCTCCGGTATCGGCAAAACCAAATAGATCCAGACGGTCTTCGCGCACGTAATGGTGCGTAAAAAGCAATACGTCTGCATCCACCAGAGGCAACTTCTCGTACGTCACCAGAGAGATTGCTACCTTATACCCCACTCCGCCAACATCTATCACTGCCGTCGTCGGTGCTTTTTCGACCAGTTTACCGCGCAGATGAGTTATCATCTTAGCTACCGTTTCATACGCTTCAAAAGTGCTTCAACCTCAGGTTTGCGCTGACCGCCGTTAGTATTAAACTTCACTCCGCTATGATATACGTGACAGGTGGCAATGCCCAGCGCGTCAGAAGCATCTAGTGGTTGGGGTAATTCTTTTAACTCTAATATGCGGGCAATCATGTACTGAACCTGTTCTTTGGTTGCCTGACCGCTACCGGCTATAGCCTTTTTCACTTCGGCGGGCGAGTAGTGGGCAATAGGCAAATCTATCTGGCGCAAAGCTAACAGTAAGACCCCCCTGGCCTGCCCCAACTTGGTGGCGGCCCGGGCATCTTTGCCAAAAAATGTACTTTCCACAGCCGCCTCATCCGGGCGCTTTGCGGCGAGGATATCACTCAAATTTTCGTAGAGAAACACCAGGCGATCTTCAAAGCCCAGTTTAGCCGGGGGGCGGATACAGCCACAGTCCAGAAAACGACATTTGCGCTGCCGATGTTCGATCAGCCCATAGCCAGTACTGGTACTGCTGGGATCAATGCCAATAACAATCAAAGCAATGCAAGGCTCGCGACAGCAGAGAGACGACCTCTTTAGGCCATCAATTTCTGCAATTCCTCTTCCTGAATATCGAAATTCGAATAGACTTTCTGTACGTCGTCTAGATCTTCCATGGCTTCCAGCAAACGCACAATTTTTTCGGCCTCGTCCCCTTCTACCTCCAGCGTATTTTGCGGCAACCACGCCAGGTGCGCCTGCGAATAAGCAATGTCACTTTCTTCTAATGCCTGCTTTACGGCTTCAAAACTGGCCACCGCTGAGAGGACTTCGTGTACGTCGTCGCCATCTTGAATATCTTCGGCACCGGCATCCATTACAGCTATCATGAGGTCTTCTTCATCAATATCACTCTTGGCTACCTCGATCACTCCCTTTTGGTCGAACATCCAAGATACGGCACCGCTTTCGCCCAGACTGCCATTGTATTTAGTGAAGACGTGGCGCACTTCGGCAACAGTGCGATTTTTATTATCAGTTAAGGTTTCCACCATGATGGCCACTCCTCCAGGTCCGTAGCCCTCGTACATACTATGCTCGTACACAGCACCGGGCTCGTCACCGGTGCCGCGGCGAATGGCTCGATCAATGGTAGCCTGCGGCATATTCGCCGCCTTGGCATTTTGCACCGCCGTGCGCAGGTTGGGATTGCTATTCTCGTCGCCGCCGCTGCGGGCAGAAACGGTGAGTTCACGGATTAATTTAGTGAAAATTTTGCCGCGTTTGGCGTCGTTGGTACCTTTCTTCCGTTTGATCGTACTCCATTTGGAATGGCCCGACATAAGCAGTATCCTCCTGATTTCTCCGCGCTTACAGGCTATGTGAAAAATCTATTGTCAAACGACTACCGTGGCAATAGAAAAATCCGATGATCAGCACTGAGAAAATGGCCAAAACAGCAGAAGCGGCGCTTGTACTCCAATAAGCGCCGCTTCTATAAAATTCGTTTCTGTCGTTCGCTCTAAACCACTTAAGCAGCCTCTTTTTCTTTTTCTGCCGCTTCGACAATTTTGGCCATGATATCTCCGGGCACTTCCTGGTAGCGCAGAAATTGCTGCGCGTGCATGCCTCGACCCTGGCTTACAGAACGCAGAGTAGTAGCGTAGCGATCTATTTCGGCCAGTGGCACTTCTGCGTGAATCGTTTGAAAATGGCCTTCGGAATCCGTACCGGTAATCTGACCACGCCGTCCCGAAATATCGCCCATAACATCTCCCATAAACTCTTCCGGCACAGTAACATCTATCGTATAAATGGGCTCGAGTAATGTAGGTTTAGCATTGAGAAAAGCCTCCTTAAAGGCCTGAGCCCCGGCCAGTTTAAAGGACACTTCGTCCGAATCCACCGGATGGTGTTTACCGTCGTATACGGTTGCTACTACGTCGATAACCTGGTAGCCAGATACTGGCCCTTCGGGCAGAGTTTCTACAATGCCTTTTTCAACAGCGGGAATAAAATTGGTGGGAATATTGCCCCCCACCACGGCATTGGCAAATTCAAAACCTTCGCCGCGCTGTTTGGGGGCAATGCGCAAATACACCTCGCCAAATTGACCGCGACCACCCGACTGTTTCTTGTGGCGGTGGTGCCCCTCGGCATTGCCTCTGATTGTCTCGCGATAGGGTATTCTGGGCGACTCTGTATCAATCTCAACACTAAAACGCTCATTCAATCGTCCTCTGATTGTCTCCAAATGAAGCTCGCCCTGAGCGCTGAGAATGGATTGGCGCACTTCTGGATCGTAGACAAAAGTGAAACTGGGATCTTCGCCGTGTAACTGAGACAAACCTGTCGACATGCGGTCTTCTTCGCCCTGTTCTTTGGGTGCGATTGCTACGCGGATTAGCGGTTCGGGGAATTCGATGCCCGGTAACGCTTCACCTCCCTTGTCACAAAGCGTATCGCCAGTATGGGTATTCTTTAGTTTTACCAAAGCAACTATATCGCCAGCTGTAGCCGCATCCAATTCTTCTCTATCATGGCCATTGAGCATGTAGATTTGCCCAATCCGCTCGTTGGCCCGCTCGCCTGGGTTGGAAGCTTCGTCACCGGGCTTGAGACTACCCGAATACAACCGCAGTAGCGTCAATTCGCCCACATGCTGCTCGGCCAGTATTTTGAAAACCAGCGCATTAAGAGGTGCATCCGCCTTGCCTTCCAGTTCCGTCTCATTGCCGTCGCTGTCCTGTATACGCAACCCAGGTGCTTGCGCCGGTGAAGGCATATAACTAATCAAACCGTCCATTAAAGTATCAACACCAACATTATTAAAGGCATCACTGTAGTATACGGGAAACAAATCCTGCTGTGCTACAGCCTGACGCAAACCAGCATTGAGATCTTCAGCGGATAATTCTCCCTCGCCGAAGTATTTTTCCATGAGTTCCTCATCGGTTTCGGCCACGGCCTCTACCAATTGCTCGTGTAAGGTTTGTACCTGATCCTGAAGATCGCCGGGAACCTCACCCTCTTGTACCTTACCATCTGCATAGGTCAGCAGTTTCATATCGACCAAGTCGACAATTTGGTTAAATCCTTCACCGGGATTGACCGGCAATTGCATGGGCACTACCTGGCGGCCAAAGCGTTCTTGTGTCACTTCTAGCACTTGATCCAAATCGACTTCTTCGCGATCTAGCTTATTGATAATGATTAGACGAGGCACATTATATTCAGCGGCAAAATTCCACACTCTCTCTGTGCCAATCTCGACGCCGACCGCCGCATCTACCAAAACTACGGCGCTATCGGCTACGCGCAACGCCCCCTTGGCTTCGGCTATGAAATCGGCGTAACCCGGCGTGTCGAGGATATTAAATTGATGGTCGTTCCAACTCCCATTCAATAGAGACATTTTGACAGACATCTGGCGCTCAATCTCGTCCTTGTCGTAGTCAGAAGCAGTCGTGCCGTCGGCAATGCGCCCCAAGCGATTTACTTTGCCCATGTTGAAAAGCAGTGCTTCGGCGGTAGAAGTTTTACCCGCCCCGCTATGACCGCAAAGGACGAAATTTCTGATGAGTTCGGTTGTGTGGGCCAACTTAATCTCCCTCTAGTTTTCTGAATTTTGCACTTGATTTTGGAAAACCAATGGCCGATAAATTAATCTTCCCCCCTGTAACTGTCAAGCTAGTCAGGCGGTAATTGCAACTGCCCCATGCAAATAAAAAAAGCCCATCCATATGGATGGGCTTTAAAAATATTCCGGCAACGTCCTACTCTCCCACCGGGTGTCCCCAGCAGTACCATCGGCGCAAGAGGGCTTAACGGCTCTGTTCGGAATGGGAAGAGGTGTTTCCCCTCCGCTATGGCCACCGGAAAGTATCTGTATTACAATCGAATATAGATCTTACAAAAAATCTACCAAGTATACGCGGATCTCTCGTCTGATCCCCAAAGTGTGGAGGCAAAAATGGTCAAGCCGCACGGCCTATTAGTATTGCTCGGCTTCACGCATCACTGCGCTTCCACCTGCAACCTATCAACCTCGTAGTCTACAAGGGGCCTTCAGGTGGGTTAACCCCACGGGACATCTAGTTTTGGAGTGGGCTTAACGCTTAGATGCTTTCAGCGTTTATCCCTGCCGAACGTAGCTACCCAGCGGTGCTCCTGGCGGAACAACTGGTAGACCAGA
>CAXGRO010000011.1:0-25067 GCA_964012055.1 uncultured bacterium | reverse complement strand
TCGCCCGCGCCAGCGGCGCTCCAGACCCGGACTTCTGGTCCGTTCTCGCCGACCTGGAGGAGGACGAGGTTATCCAGGCCAAACTCGACTTCAACCTGAGCACTTTCCAGAGCGCCCGCCACTACCGCGACGGCGGCCACATCGCCCGCATCGAAGAAGGCGCGCTCACACTGCGCCACTACCTGGCTTCTCTGCTCAAATCATTTGCCACCCAATACCTCGAAATCATCGACCTGCTCGACCCCCAGCGCCAGGCGCAACGCTGCGTCCTCAGCGGCGGCATCGCCCAAAACTTGCCCTTACTGCACCGCCTGCTCGCCCGCCTCAGCAGGCGCCAGGCCCTCGACGCCACCCCGCTCGACGAATCCTTTATCGGCCTGCGCACCTTAGCCCTCATCGCCGCCGGCCGCGCCAGCAACTATCTCGAAGCCCAGCACACCTTTGACCGCCAGTGTCGCATAGAGGAGCCCCCAACGTGAAAATCACCCACATAGAAACCATCGCCCTGAGCGACCCCGGCAAAGCCAGCGAGACCGTAGTGCGGGTCCACACCGATTCGGGGCTCACCGGCATCGGCCAGGCCGAGTCTCCTTCCCTGGTCATCGACGCCATCATTCGCACCGACGGCGGTTTGCAACAATTGCTCGCCGGCGAAGACCCCCTGCAGGTGGAGCGCCTGTGGCAAAAAATGTACGCCGCCACCGGCCTCTTCGGCCGCCGTGGCGTCACCATTGCCGCCATCGGCGCGGTGGAAACCGCCCTGTGGGACATCGCCGGTAAAATTTTGCAGCGGCCGGTCTGCCAGCTCATCTGGCACGCCTGCTGCGGGGTGCGCGAAACCGGCGTCATTAAAGACAAAGTAGTGCCCTACGCCACGGTCTACCCGCCCGGCGACGACTTGGAACAAATGGCCGAGCGCTTTACCCTGGCCAAAGAACGCGGTTTTCGCGCCGTAAAACTGGAGGAGTGGCCGCCAGACGGCTTTGCCCACGTCAGCCCCCAGCGCGACGCCCAAATTGCCGGCCTGGTGCGCGACATCATTGGCGAAGACCGCGATCTGCTCATCGACGTGCAAAACCGCTGGTACGAGGTGGGCCAGGCCGTCGCCTCCATTCGCGCCATTCAAGAATACCGTCCCTTCTTTATTGAAGCGCCCCTGCCTGCCGACAATCTGGCCGGCTACGCCCGCCTGGCCGCCGCCGTCGACACCCGAATTGCCGTGGGCGATTGGGGTTTTACCACGCGTTTTGAGTTCGACGACATCATGGAAAAAGGCGGCGTCGACGTAGTGCAACCCAGCTCGGTGCGCTCGGGCGGCATGCGAGAGATCGCCCGTATTGCCGAAGCTGCTTTCCAACGCGGCCTGCTCTGCATCCCCCACGCCTGGTGCCACACTATAGGCGTGGCCGCCGAAATCCACCTGGCCGCGGTTTTGCCCAATATGCCCTACTTTGAAACGCCCATCGCTTTCCCCGACTCGCCGATCATCTCCCAACTCCTAACGCCGCAAATAGAGTTAGATCCAAACGGTTATATCGACGTGCCCCAAAGGCCGGGCTTGGGTTTTGAATTAAACGAAGACGTGATAAAAGAATTTCGCGTCGATCCCCATTAAAATTGACGAATGTACTTTATATCACAAAGAACTTGACCTATATCTAAATTCCGTTTATCGTTCTGACATGCTCAATAAGATGCCAACTTCCTCCCATTCAACCGCCGCGCCAGATCTTCAAGTTCGCGCAGTGGACAATCTCCACTATATTCGCTCCACCATGGAACGGGCTGGCTCCTTCACCGCCGTCTCCGGCTGGGGCGATGTGGGCATAGGCATTTTGGCGCTGTTAGCTGCCGGCCTGGTGCACCGCCAAAGCGACCACCAGACGTGGCTGCTGGTCTGGCTGAGCGCCGCCGCCCTCGCCCTTTCCATCGGCCTGGCATCCACCCACTACAAAGCGCGCACGATTAACTTATCCCTAATCTCCGGCGTTGGACGCAAATTCATGCTCAGCCTCTGCCCCCCATGCTCGCCGGCATTCCGCTCACCCTGGCCTTTTACCACTTCGGCGCCGTCGAAAGCCTGCCGGGCCTCTGGCTTTTGCTCTACGGCACCGGTGTTGTGACGGCAGAAGCTTTCTCCATTCGCATCATCCCCATCATGGGGCTCTGTTTTATGATCCTTGGCTGTCTCACCTTCATCGCCCCCCACGTCTTGGGGCGATAGCGCAATGGCGCTGGGTTTTGGCAGCCTTCATATTATTTTTGGCCTCATCATCGCCAGGAGATACGGTGGCTAAACAGAGCGCGTTGCGCCAATCCCCCGCAGAAACACCCATGGGAAAACCTGCCGACGAAAGCGTTCTGCGCGTCATCCGTGGTCTGGGGGCCAAAGGTGACAAGGGAACACTGGACCGCCTCATCCACGAACGCATGCGCTTGGGCATTGTCAGCGCCCTGGCGATCAACGAATCCCTCACCTTTGGCGACTTGAAAGAGATCCTAGAGACTACAGACGGCAACCTGAGCGTCCACGCTCGCAAACTCGAAGAAGCCGAATACATCAAATGCATTAAATACTTTGACGGCCGCGTTCCTAAAACAGAATATCGCCTGACCCCCACAGGGCAGCAGGCTTTAGAAGGTTACCTCAATCACATGGAAGCATTGGCTAACGCCATGAAGCCGTAAATTTTTTTATTATTTAACTTTGTATTATAAAGTTCTTTTGAAAAAGGAGATTATATAGTGCTATTCTACGCGCTTGCTCTGTTTTTGTTAATCTGCCACGGCTGCTCTAGTTAATTTGAGTTTGCACGAAAAGGGAAGACATGAATAAGAAGCCTCTACTCCTCTCATTACTCGGATTGTGGCTGTGTGCACTCGGTTGTCAGTCCCCACCGCCCGAGCCCCTCGACTCAGCCCAAGTTCAGTGGGAGACCTATAGCAATTCAGACCTGGGCTATACGCTCACCGTCCATAGTGCTTACACTTTAGACGAATATTCCAACGGTCACTTCGTCATATTCCGGCACAAAGGCAGCCCGGCAGTGCGGGTCAATTTTACCGATATGGCAGAGGAAAAAAACGCGGCTTGTGGTTTGGCCACGCCCCCGCTAACGAGATCGAATTAGGGGGCAAGAAAGGATTTAAATATACCTACGATCACTATGACGGCCTATTTTACAGCCGCACCATCGCCTATGTCATCGCTTATCGCGGTAAATATCTCGGTCTCGGATTCCGCACCGACCGCGATCTCGACGCGATATATCAGGACATCCTAGCCTCGTTTGAATTTACTCAAAGCCAATCGTGATACAACGCATCGTCGCCATAGGCTTCATCTTCGCCAGTACGACCGTCGCCTGGATTGGCCTGGGCGCCACGCTCAAAATCCGCCCCCACGAACAGGACGCCAAACTCAAAAGCGCCGTGGGTCAACTCTGGGGCTCTGCCCAAAGACAACAAGCCCCCAGCGCCTACTGGATTGAACACTACATTATCGAGCGCGCCGAGACTGGACAACCCGTACAACGCGCCGTCGAGAAAAAGCACTCTATCCCCCTGAATAGCAGCCAAATTGATGTAGACTTACAGCTGGATTACCGCCGCAAAGGACTGCTGTGGTACGCCACCTATGGCGTGCAATTTACCGGAATATTTTCGGTGGCCAACCCAACGGAACAACACCGGGAAGTCTTTATCGATTTCGCCCTGCCCGACCCCCAGGCCACCTATGACGATTTCAACGTAGCAGTCGACGGCGCCCCGGTTGCCGACGCCCGCGTCTTCAAGGGGCGCGCTAGAACACCCCATCGACTTGGCCCCCGGCCAGCGCCGCAACGTGCACAGATCCTATAATTCACAGGGGTTGGACGAGTGGTGGTACAGCTTTGGCAAAGACGTCAATCAGGTAGGCAATTTCGCACTGGCCATGCGCACCAATTTTGCCGCCATCGACTTCCCGCAAAACAGCATGTCGCCCACCGCCAAGCACCGCGAAGGCAACGGCTGGAAGCGCTCGAATGGCGCTACGACAGCCTGCTCACCGGCGTCGACGTGGGCATGGCCATGCCGGCAAAACTCAACCCCGGCCCCTGGGCCAGCCAGGTGAGTTTTGCCGCCCCGGTATCTCTCTTCCTGTTCTTCTTTCTGCTCTTCGTCTTCACCACCATAAAAGACATTAAAATTCACCCGATGAACTATTTTTTTGTCGACGCCGCCTCCTTCAGCTTCCACCTCTTACTGGCCTACCTGGTCGACCATATCTCCATACACCTGGCCTTCTTCATCTGTTCCGCCGTCTCCATCTTCCTGGTCGTCTCCTATATGCGCCTGGTCGTCGGCCTGCGCCTGGCCTTGGTGGGCTTAACCCAATTTATCTACCTGGTCTTGTTTTCTTACACCTTATTCTTTGAAGGCTACACCGGTTTGGCCATCACCCTGCTGTGCATTGCCACACTTTTTGCCGCCATGCAATTCACCGGCAGAGTCGATTGGGAAGCGATCTTCAACCAATCAAGGGGGGAGCAGCACCTCGCGCATAAAACTCAAGGTTAGATGAGTGTCCTTAATTGGAATTTACCTAAAGTCCATCTACTCGATGGGCGGGGAATGTAACAATAAGGGATCTACCCTTGCGCCAGTCTGAGCCGCCGCGATAAAATCTTCATCATACTAAAGGCAATGGAGGAGTAGCGTCGCAACAGCCGTTCTAAACTGGAACGCTGCAGCGACAATAAGCGCGCGTCTTCCAAGGCGATCACCGAGGCCGAGCGCGGCTCGTCGTCCAACAGCGCCATATCGCCAAACACCTGCTTTTCGGGCAAAACCGCGACCTGCTGTCCTTCCTCATCGCCCTCGTAGGCAAAAGTGCACACTTCGAGTTCTCCCTTTACCACTATGTACATTTTGTCGCCGCGCGTGCCCTGCTTTATAACCGTAGTGCCGGCCCGCACCCCTTCCTCCTGTACAGTCAGCGCGATATGATATAACTCTTCGAGCGGCAGCGCCGCAAAAAACGGCGACTCCTTGAGAAAAGTAATCTTCTCCATCGTCGTCAGCGGCAGTTCTTCTTCGACCATCTGCGCCCTTCCTTTCTTGCTCTCTATCGATTCCAAACTCTCCCGCGCCGGCGGCGCCAAATCTTCTGGCAAGTGTTCTAACAACTCGTACCGGTCCAGAGCGGCGGCGGTCCACATCGCCGCCATTTGCGTCCACATATCCGTAGACCCCAATAGGTATATCAGAACGGATTCCAGTTCGGCCTCTTCCCAACCACTGATCTGCCGCGGCACCCATTGCTTTTCTTCGGCGTCCTCTTCCACCAGCGGCAATAGGTGGGTTAACAATTCTCGGTCGGCGATGTTTTCCAGCAATTCGACGGCGTTTTCGCGCGCCGCCGCATCGTCGCCGCTGAGCCGTTCGAGCAAATCGCCCACGACCCCCACATCGCCCAAATAGCCCAGCAAGCGCACCACGCCGTTCTGCACCACCCTATTCTGTACCCCCAATTGGTCGATGAGCAGTTCCACTTCTGGGGTGCCTTCCACTTTTTCCAACACCGAAACCGCCACCAGGTGGCGATTGGCTTCCACCAGCCGTTCGCGGCAAGACTCCAAGAGCCGCGGCGCCAGATCTTCTGCGTCCAGTAGGGCGGCCAACACGCCCTCCCAGGACTTTAGAGAAAGATTGGGCAGCGCCTCTACCATGGCATCGCGCAGTTCGGTCGCCGACATCACGCCCAACACTTCAACCACCGCATTCACCACGTCTGGATCGGGATCCTCCAGCAAGCCCAATAACACATTAAACACCTCCAGATCCGGCGCACTGACCAGGCTACGGACGACCGCCTCTCGCACGGCGGGATGAGCGTGCTGCAGCAATTCCATCAGTTGCGCATAATAACCGGCAGCCGCCGTTTTGTGGACCGTTTCTACGCCGGCGATCAAGTCCTCCACATTATCGCTCTCGAGTAATTGTTGCAACATGAGCTCACGCATCGCTGCCGAATTGTCGTCTTCCAAGCGTTCCAAGATGAACAGAAATTCAGCCTGCAAGGCGGCGTGACCGGCATCGGGCACCAGCCGCGGCGAAACGGCGTCGACAATTTCCCTGCGCCGCTCCTCGTCCAGCGCTGCGTCGCCTCCCTCCAATTGATGCGCTAAGAGCCGGGCTGCGCTCAAGCGCACTTCCCCTTCTTCGTCGTCCAAACGCGGCAATACATGCCCCATAACTTCCTCTTCGGCCGGGTTGGCCCCCAACGCGTCCAGGGCGGCACTGCGAATGCACCCATTCTCATGGGAAATTAAAGGCAAACACACCTCTTTTACGGCCGGCCCGGGATTCTGGCGCAAAATCTCAATGCCCATCTGCCGCACGCCGTCGTCGTGGTGCAAAAGCAAACTGCGCGGGAATTCAGTGGAATCGGCCATCACCTGGCGCAAAGACGCCATGGCCTGATCGTCTTCCACGTCGATGTCCTGCTCGCGCACGGCCCGTATCAGTACCTCAGTATAACTTCGTTTGAGACGCCAGCCGCAGATTACCATCACCGCACTGAGTGCCAGCAGCCACTGGAATAATTCTCCCAGAGTCAACCACTCATTAGCGTGCAGCGCCGACACGCCCGCACCCAGCAGACCGCCCAACAGCATAAAACCCCCCTCCATTATCATGCGCACGCCGTCGCTGTTGCGCTGTGGCACCAATTTTATCAACACCTGGTAGGTGGGCGCAATAATGCTGTCCAGGAGGAGAAAGTTGACCAGATTAAAAACAAATATCGTCCCTATCACCGGCAAGGGCAGCACCGATTCTAGAACCGCCGCCAGCACAATACTAACAACGGCATAAAAAGCGCAGGTCCACATATACACGTTACCGGCGCCAACCCAACGTAAAATCAAACGCAGTAATAAAGTGGTTGCTATGAGCGTGGCAACCCCGGCAAAGCCGTAGAACAAACCAAAGAAACCGGTGATCTCCGCCTCGCTTGGGTAGAATTGCTTGGCCACCACATTAAAGCTGTAGTGTACCGCAGTATAGAGGGCAAAAATGGCTATGGAGAGTATAAATAACAGCCGCAAATAAGCCGACCGTCCAAAGTAGCGCAGGTTCTCTGGCAGCGATGCGGCCCCCTCCTCTTCTTCGCCCTGTTGCGTTACAAAATAACGCCGCACCAGCGGCCTCAGCAGCGCGATGATCACCACCATATTGCACGCCGCCAGGCCATAGAGCTGAAAGGAGTGCAATAGAGGGCCCAGAAAGCGAACGGCAAAACCGCCCGAGATATCCCCCAGCGTGGTGCTGGCGACCAGCAGGGGAAAGAGCACTTTAGCGCGGGAAGTATAACAAATGCCGGCGGCGACAACCCATATTTGAAACACCGCCAAACTGCGCACAATTTCCGATGAAATAAATAGAAAGGAGTAAAATATATTGCCGGGCAGAACCAACCTACCGCTGTGCTCCAAAAATAAAATGATACTATTGAAGGTCAGCACCACACACAGGCTGCCCATCATGCCAAAAAGCAAGCGCTGGCGCGCCACTTTGGCGGTGAGATAGGACAGCAGCACCATGCTCAGAGAAAACAGCACGGCGATCCAGGTGTACATGAGGGGCAGCTTATCCACCCCGGCGCGAATATTAAAAACGGCGGCGGCTACGCTCTTGACGATGCCGTCGTTGACCGCCACTAAGAGGAAGATGGAAGCGGCGTGCAGCAGGCGGGACAATTCATTGCGCCGCAGATTGAACAATCTAAGAAGTTTGTTCATGCCGTATAGGCACCTAAGATTACGGCGCTAGTTCCTCCCCAGACGGCGGTCTTCAGCCTCCAGCCATTCGCCGTAGGGACGCGGGACGTCAGGAGGATCTTCCAAACCGGCTTCTCGGCGCCAGCGCAACAGCGGATGGACCTGCCGTTCCTGTTGGAGCAGTTCTATCCGTCGGCCGTATGCCCCCGATGCAAAAATCCCCATCATGAGTTCGAGGACGTGGGCCCCTTCTAAACCACTACACTGGTGCGGTCGTCCCTCGTCCAGGGCGTTGACGTACTCGTCCACATAGCCGTAATCCGCTTCGCTGGCCGGACCCGACGCGTCGTACGAATCGGGATAAATTAAAGGCAACTCCTCCCACTCTGTCCCTTCCGCGTTGGGCACGGTATGCGGCACTGGCAAGTACCAAGCATTACTCGACTTCCAAACCACCCGGCCCTCAGTGCCATACACTTCCATCTGATGGGCGGACACGTCCATTTTGGGAAAGCGATGCTGCAGCAAGGTGCCCGTAGCGCCGCTGGCAAACTCCAGGGTCGCGGTAATATGTTCACCCGCAATAATGCCCATGCCGCCGGCCGACTGAATTACGTCCTCCGGCTCTATAGGCCGGCCGTCGGTAAGAGCGGTGGCAGTCACGCTGCGCGCCCGGCCGGCCGCTCGCAACATGTAGTTGAGCATGTGGGTGCCGATATTCATCAACCCATAGCCGCCGTAATAGCCTTTACCGCTGCCGTACACATAGCGCACCTGGCCAATTTTGCCCGCTTGAATCGCCCGGTCTACCGCCACCATGCTGGCGCTGGTGCGCCCCTGGTGGTGTACGGCTATCTGCACGCCCTTCTCCCGGGCGCGGCTCAGCATATCATCGGCTTCGGCTAGGTTGGTACACATGGGTTTTTCTACGTCGATGTGCACGCCGTGGCCCATGACCTGCATCGACAAGTCGTAGTGGAATTCGGTGCCAGTGGGGATGGCAACAATGTCGGGACCGGTTTTTTCTATCATTTCGTGAAAGTCCGAAAAGTGCGCCGTAACTTCCACCTCTTCGCCCAATTTTTCGAGCAACTCTGGCACCAGATCACACAACCCGACCAATTGGGTGCGGGGATGCTGATAATAGGCCCGGGCCGCCATAGTCCCCCGACCGCGGCAGCCCAAAATGGCAACGCGATAAGTCTTCATTGTCGTTTTCTCCTACTCGTCGGATGCATCTTCTTTCCACACATCAATCATCTGCGGCCCCTCGGCAATGTATTCGTCTGTTTCAACTTGATCTAGGGCCCGCAGGCGCTCCGTCACTTCGGCTATGCGCTTGACCTGATCCTCAATGGTATGCAACTTGCTCACAATTTCCTCTTCCAAATTGGGGTTGAGCAGGCGCAACATCTGGGCGTTATTAGAGATGATATTAAGCGGGTTGTTGATCTCGTGATTTATTGTGATGACCATCTGGCCCACCGTGGCCAATTTTTCCACCCGCACCAACTCGTTTTCCAATTGCGTTTGCCGGGTCATGTCATCGGACACCACAATAACCCCGGCCAACTCGCCCTGGTCGTCGAGCAGCGGCGTCACCGCCGTGGTCAGCACCAAGAGATCTTCCCCTGTGCCAAAAGTCTGCTTTATTTCTTCGGAGACTTTGCCGCTAGCCATCACATCTTGGCATAATTTGTGCCACTCGGCGCCAGGCCCCTCGGGCAGCAGATCGGCCAGGGTGGAACCGATAGCATCCACCAGCGTGAGGGGATGGCCAAAGCGTTTACAGAATTCGATTTCGCGGCGGTTCAAAGAGGTGATGCGCAGATCGCGGTCGAGCACGGCCACTCCCAGCGGAATATTGTCGAGGATGTGTTCCAGGTAGTGCCGCGCATCGAGCTGAATCTTCTCCGACATGGAGCGGTGGGTGATATCTTCAAAGAACACCCACAACGCATCTTCTTCGCCTTCGGAAGCAGATATCCTGATTTCGTAAAGGCGTTCGCGATGATGCCAGTCAAAATACTCCTCGTCACCGGGTCGCACTAAGCGCGCCGTAGCCAGGGCCAAATTTGAGTCTAACTCAACATCTTCGACGACCGCGGCGCTGAGCCTTTGGATTAGGTCTGCATCTACCCCGGGTGTGCGAATGCCAAAAATGGACAGCACCCTCTGGCTGTAGGCGAGAATCTGCAAAGCGCTGTCGATCACCAAAACGGGTTGGGGAAATGTCTGCAAAAAAGTTTGCATTGGCTCTTCTTTAGGGCATCCGCTTGATATTGGTTATCTCATCGTTCATTTGATACATAATGGTGCGCACGTCTTCCATAGTAAGTTCGAGCACTTCGAGGGCACTGGGTTGCAAGCGGGGAATTTTGCGATCTCCGCCATTGCCAAACCCCTCGGCGCGACACAGGATATCTGCCAGATGCAATAGGGCCGTGCGCTCGGCGTGGTCGCGGTTGGGCCTGAAGTCGTGGTGGTCGATGATGGGTTCCACCAGACTGGGCGGCAACATCCACTTTTCCAATAACCAGCCGCCAATCTCGCCGTGGTTGGCGCCCAAAACGACCTCTTCGGCTTCGCAAAACAACATATCCAATTTGTCTACCCTGCGCCCCACTTGCTGGAATTCGGTCGGCATGGATTGGTGCAACACCACCTTGCCCAAATCGTGCAGCAAGCCAATGGTACTCACCTCCTCGGCGTCGGCGCGCTCCAGATGCGCGGCAATAATATTGCAGGTGCGGGCGCACGCCAGCGAGTGATCCCACAGCCCCGGCAGGGCCTGGTCCATCAGATCCAGCACAGACGAACTGAGGACCAAACTCTTGACCGTGTTGAAACCCAGCATGGTGACGGCGTGGGAGATGGCGGTAATCGGCTCGGAGAAACCGTAAAAACCCGAATTGACCAGCTTGAGCACTTTGGCCGAAAGCACCTGGTCTTTGGAAATCTCCGCTCCCAGTTGGCGGCCGGTCGTTTCGCTGCTGTCCACCATCTCGATGATTTTCTGCACTATGGTGGGCAGGGTGGGCAAGTTGCTGGCGTTTTCGACCGCCAGCCGCAATTGTGCTTTATCCATTGGCATATCTTATCCGGTCAGGGCAAATGGGAGCGGGCTATGTCTTTGATCTGCATCATCAAACTATCGTCTTCAAAGCCGGCAAAGCGGTGTTCTAAGGCCTCGACCAACGCCCCCCCTTGGGCGCCTCCGTCCGCGGCGGATTCCTCGCCTTCTACGGCGAGCGTCTCCACTCCCCACCCCTTGAGGCGGGAGAGCACAGCGGCCGAAAGTTTGGCTCCCACAGGCAGCAAAACGCGCCCCTGGTCGTTTTCAACCGGTGCAGCAATCACATCGCCCACCTGAGCCTCGTCCACAGATATTTGGCGCATAATCTCTACCTTTCTCTACAGCGCGTCGGCCAGTTCGGCCTTTCTCCAGTATTTCTTAAAATGTGCGGTTATCCAGTCCAACGGTTTGGTGGCAATGGCATTAAAGCCGCCCCAGGTCCAGCGCAGCGGCCAGGCGCGCCGCCAGGTGGCCTTTTGGAAGAGGCGCTTGCGTTCTGCGTCGGCCAATTCGTGCGCTTGGCTGAGGCGCTGTAGCTCTTGCTCATACGTGGAGTTGATCAAATTGCGGGCGTGCTGTTCTAATTTTTCCGGCTCGGTCACGGTAACGCGCGGGCATACCATACCGCTTTCGCGAATCACAAAGCCGCGGATCCAATCTTCGGGCACCGCGCCGCGGTTGTGTTCGGCCGCCGCGCCAATGGTCTGGTGGTTCATCACCGCGTAAGTGCGGCAAATGAGGGGCCGCACGGGATAGATGGTGCAGCCGTGGTCCTCGTTGAGGAAGGGGCAGCGGCGCGGGCGCTCTTCGACGTAATTGAGCAATTCCTCCTGGCGCTGGGCCGAAAAATTGGCTTTTACATAAGAGACAATGTTCTGGTATTCGGCGCTGTAGAGCGGGAACATTGTGGCGTAGTGATTGTCGAATTCGTCCGTCGTAAGCACGCAACACTCGCCCGATTGGGCGCAACGCGTCGCCGGCACCTGCTGGTAGAGCGCCTGCAACTCCTCGGCCAGATCTCCCATCTGCAACTCCTAGATCAATTGGATAGCATTCAAAAATGCGAAATGTAGGCACTGGACGCAACCGAAGCTTGACAGCGGCAAAGAGGCAATTCTATATTGGTCTGAGGAAGGTACACATGGCAGAAAAACGCAAATTCCTCGGGGTCCACTTTCAGTGCTGCAACGTCTATGCCCGGGCTTATATGAACAAGGAAAAAACCGCTTACCGGGGCATGTGTCCGCGCTGCGGCAAACCCGTCCACGTCAAAATTGGTCCGGGCGGCACCGACAGCCGCTTCTTCAGGGCCCAATAGCAGTTAAGGGCCCAATTCCTCCAGCAAAGAGGCGGCGCTCTGCCGTATTAACGCCTCGCTCTGTGGCGCAATCATCTGGGTGCTGCGATATACTTTATAGGCCGAATCTACCTCGTAGCCACCGCGCGGATACTCGTCCGCCGTCGGCACATAACCTATGCACCCGTTGGCAAAACCACACAGCACTAACCGACGATCCGCCGCCTGTTCCAAGTCCAATTGATAGCGCACAAAAATCTCGCCCTCTAAACCCAAAAGCACTAAGTCGCCCAGGCACAAAGCTTGCATTTCGAAAGACTGGCGCTGGTCTCTAACCCCGGCCCGGGCCAGCGCCAGCATATCCCGCGCCCAATCCAGGTGCGCCTGTGGGATTCTCTGGGCCCAAATATCGCCCCCTCCCTGGACGATCTTTTTGATTTCGGCCTTCAATTGTAAAATCGCCTTCTCCATTTCCATTTGAGCACGCGGCGGCGGATCGATGAGCGGCAGTTGAAGTCGCGCAACCCGATACCCCAGTGCGCTGGCGTCCAACTCTTCAGCCTCCCCCAACCCCTCGACCACCGCTCGCCCCAATTCCTCGCCCAGCGCCTCCACATCGGCAAAATCGCCGGCCGTAATGCGCGGATTGATGTCGCCACAAGCGCCGTTGACAAAAAGTGCCGGGCGCTGCGTGTGCGCCTCAATATAGCGCGCCGCCGCCCCTGCAAAATCGCCGCTGATACTGTGGTTGTCATTGCCCAGCACCACAGGATGGCAGGCGTGACTGAACAAAGTAGCCTGCAACTCGCCCGCCACCTCGAGGCGCACGACGTGCGCATAGGGCGCTACGGGCCCGTCGGGATTTTGGCCGATTTCAATTCTCCCGGGTCGTCCCTGGCGACGGTTGATGCCTATTTGCACCGGCACGGTGGCATGGGCCAGACGCGCCGGCTCCAACTCGTGCGCCGCCTGCCCTACCAACTCAACGACGGCCTGCTCCACTCTGCCCAGATAGGCTCTATCCACGTCTCCCATACCGCGAAAATCGCAGGTCAACGGCCCGGCGTGGGTGTGGGAACAACACACCATAACAGCCCCCGATTCAATGCCCACCTCGCGCTCAATGCGCTGACGCATGCGCTCTACTGTTTCCGCCTCCAACGCCACCAAGTCCAGCGCCACCAGCGCCACCCGCCGCTCCCCGCTGTCACAGAACAGCACTTTGGCCATGAGCGGATCGCCAATATCCGTCGCCCCCGACGTCCTCCCCCAATACCCTCCCATGTGAATGCCGACATCCGGCGTAATGTCTGCCGTAGCGCACCCGGCGCGCAATTCACTTTGCATGGCGAACCTCCTGGTCCCAAGCTGGCGGCAATATTACCAAATCCAGGCCCTCTGCGCCGGCATTGTAGAGGGCGCGCACGTCCTCTATCGTTAAACGCAGAGACGGTGGACGCACTTGCCCCCATGCGGCAGAGGCGTAAATCAACACCCCGCTGTCAAAAAAAAGGGCGCAACGGTCTGTAGCTTCCTCCGCCAGATTGTTCTCCCAATCAAAAGCGCCCGACTCTATTTGCGCCCAGGGTGTGCGGGGGCGATAGCGGCGGACGCGCTGCTGTAATTTGCCTGTAATATCCGGACGCCTACCCAAAAAATCTCCCACTATAGGACATTGGCGCAATACGGCTTTGCCGTGTTGCAAGCGCACCTCTCCGGCCTGGCGATCGACAACCAGGTAGACCCGGTCGTTTTCCATCAGCGCCAGCCACTGCCGCAGCGCCTCGTTGGTATAAGCCAAGTCGGCCGTCTCGGCCGCGCCTTCTTGGCCCAGCGCCCCGGCCCACCACACGCCCACAGCCAGGGCAACTACAACCATTTTAAAGCACCTATTCATCGCCAATATCCAATAGCACTTTGAGCACGCCCGCCTCCTGAGCCCGAGAAAAAGCAACCAGACCTTCGCTTAGCGGATAATGCCTATCGATCAGCGACTCCACCTCCACCTCACCTTTCTCCAGTAGACGCAACGCCGGCGCAAAAGGTCCACAACGCGACCCCACGAGCTGAATTTCATCCACTACAAGCGACGCCGCATTAAACGTCAAATCGCCGGCATAGGTACTTTTCAACACCAATGTACCCCGTGGACGCAAGGCCCGCTGGGCCAGATCAAAACCCGCGGCATTGCCAGTGCACTCTATCGCCAGATCATAGGCCTTTGCCTCCACCTCTTTCGCCTGCCCCACGTCAATCCCAAAACCGGCAAGCCGTTCCAACTTATTTGAGTGTCTGCCCACTGCGCACAAATCGCAACCCGTCAGCGCCAAGGTCTGTGCTATCAATTGCCCCAATTTGCCGTCGCCCACTACCAAAACCCGATCGGCCGGTCGCACCTGGACCTGCTGCAAAATCTGCAAAGCCGCCGCCAGCGGCTCCACAAAAGTCGCCGCATCCGTGGCAACGCATTGGGGAACCGCGTGCAAATTTTCCTCCGGCAGCACCAGGTATTCTGCAAAAGCCCCGTCGCGCCCAACAATGCCCAAAACGGTGCGTCTCTCGCAATGGCTGCGCCGCCCGTTGAGGCAAGCCGTGCAACTGCCACAAACGGCATTGATCTCCCCCACCACGCGCTGGCCCCGCAACACCTGCCCCTCTTCCACCATCCCCACAAATTCGTGCCCCAATACCCCGGTAAAGGGACAATAACCGCGCAGTAGTTCAACATCTGTATTGCATATACCGGCGCGCAACACTCTGACCAACGCCTCCCCCGCCTGGGGGACGGGTTGTGCCACATTGTCGCGCCAACTCAACTCACCTTCTTCGAGCCACAGTGCCTGCACTTCCCGCTCCTCAATAGATATACACCGGCCACCCCGTTTGCACGGTATCGTAGAGATACTGCAAATCCTCAGCCCCCACCCGCACGCAGCCGTGCGTGATGCTCTTCCCCAAATTCACCTCGTAAAGGGTCCCGTGGATCATAAAGTCTTTGAGAAAATAAAGCGCAAAACTGCCCAACACGCCGCGCTGAAAACGCCGCCGGTCTTCCGCAAAAACGGGAATCTCCTCCTCGCTCTCAATAAAATGCCACACCGGCTTAGTCCACAGCGGATCTTCGACCTTGCGCAAAACCGAAAACCGCCCCTTCGGCGTATCAAATTTCCACTTGTAATAAGATTTAGTCCCCTCCCCCTCCAACCTCCGCCCATTCCCCGTAGCACAAACCGCCTCCCGCCAAACCGCCGTCCCATCGCGCAACAGCAAGCGATTATCCTGCGTATTGATAACGACGTAGGGGCTGTCCTCACCCTGCTTCACAGCCTCTAGTAAACGCCAATATTCACGCTCTAGCGACGTTCCGTCATCGGCTACTCCCCAATTGTGGACAAGAACTATAAATAGAATAATAACCAGTACTTTCATAACTGCTACTAGCCGTTCTTCTGAATCGTCGTGATTTCTACGCCAACGTCCGCTGAGCGTCGAGATCCCCCCAAACCGCGTCACAGGCAAGCGCCTCTTTCACACTTATTCCAACAAACAAAAATGGCCGGGAAGAATCTCTCCTTCACCGGCCATCTCTTATATCTATCTAACTAAATTTAAATCTTCTCGTACCAAGGCCTCGCATCTTCCACCCGCCTGGCGTATTCATCCTGTGCCGCCGCCACCCCGCTGTCGACCTGCATCGCCTTTTGCTTAGCGCTATTGGCCTTGCTCTTGGCCCCATCAAAATCTTCGCTCGACACCGCCCGCCGCGCCGCGCTCAAATCGGCCTCGGCCGCGCCCAAATCGGCGCGCAACTGATCCACGTCGCCCTCCATGCCCTTGCCCGTGGGGGCCGAGTCGAGATTGGCTTTGGCGCCGGCCACAGCCGTCGCCGCATCGGCAATAACCGACTCGGCGCCGCTCTTGGCCCGCGATTTGGCCCCCTGGGCCGCCGATTCAGCCCCTTGGGCCTTGTTCTTGGCCTCGGCGATCAACTGATTGGATTTCTCAAAGTTTTTGAACAGTTTTTCGCTCTCGGTATCCACTTCTTTTTTGGCGGCATCATACGCCGACTGGGCCGCACTCAATTCGCTGGAAGCGAACTTTTCGGCGCCGGCCGAGCGCGCGCTCTGCAAGGCCTGCTCGGCGGCTTGCAAATCGGCAGTGGGCGGCTCGCCGCCGCAACCGTAGAATAGGGCGATGCCCGCAAGCATCAGCAAAAAGCCAAGGGCCCGAATTTTCATGTCTGAACCTCCACGCGGATGAAATTATGTGTTTTCTAGGTCTTATCCGTTGCGACACCCGCACTGTAGGCGCGGTGCCAAATCGAGCTAAAACAATCTAAAAATAAGAACATAGGATTGTCAAGCGAAAACTCCAAGTCCCTCTATAGTTGGACTTAAGTTCACGAGCGAAAGCGGATGGGGCGCGGGGGGTTTTTGCTGCGCTCATCGATAATTTGCTGCTGCAATTCGCGGTATTCTTCTTCGAGTTTGTCAATTTCGCCCTTGATTGGCTCCAAATTCTCCCGCGTTTCTCCCAGTTCGACTTTGGCCACGTCAATGCGGGCGCGCAAATCCTCCTTGGCCGTCTCCAAACGCTGAATTCTGGGTTTGACGATCGCCCGGTACTTGAGATAGTCCATAACGATCTGAAAAGCAAAAAACAGGCACCCAATGCCCAATATGACGATCACCCACTCCATGTGCGCCAATTTTATAAGGGCTCCTCTTCCAATTCGCCGTAGTCGTCGTCTTCCTCGCCCGGCACTTCGTAGATCCAACTACAATGGGGGCAAATGGGCTCTTCTTGGTGGCGTGGAGTTTGACATTGCGGACAGCGTTCACCCCAGGGACTCCAATATTTTAAAACTACGACGACGAGAATAAAAATGCCAAAGGCTATAGGCCAGAGCATTGCCAAAAGAAAACGCTAGCTAAGATGCGGAAAACAGAGACAATCTTACATTGGTGTCGCGCAGGCGTTGGGCCAAAACGCGGGCGATGTTTTGCATGATCACCCCCTTGGCCTGGGGCGATTCCGCACACAACTCCTCCAACTCCCCCTTGCCCAATTTGAGCAATATAGCGTCGCTGGCAGCGCGCACGGTCGCCGAGCGCGGCCCCGGATCGACCAGGGCAATTTCGCCAAAAAAAGCGCCTTTGTCGTGCAGCGACGCCAGTTCTACGGTTTCGCCCGCTTCATTTTTGGTACAAACCGCAATCTCGCCGTCGTAGAGCAAATAAAGGGCATCTCCCGGGCTGCCCTCGACGACGATAATTTCGCCCGCTCCATACTCCTGCAGTTCGGCCAGTTCAACCAGGCGTTTAATTTGCTCTTCCGCCAAACCGTTAAAGAGGGGCGATTCACTGAGAAAATAGGATTCGATATTGTTTGAGGCTGCCATGTTTATCATCTCTGCGCAGCATGCATCAATTCGACAATGCGCCCGTCGGCAGCGCGCAGGCGCAGCGAGAGATTGCGGGCGATGTTGAGAATGATGGTCATTTGGGCGCGCGACGCTTGGTAAAAAAGGCGGTGAGGTCTTTTTTGGGGAAAGCCCAAATAGAAGTTTGGGTGCAAGCGCTCACATGTGCCGATCTGGGCATGATATCGATAAGCGACATCTCGCCAAAAAAATCGCCCGCCTGTGAAAACGTGGCCAGTTTCACCATTTGCGCCCCATCGCCTTTTTCGACCTGCACTTCGCCCTCTTTGAGGATGAACAGACAGTCGCTGGGGGTCCCCTCTTCAACAATTCGCTCGCCGATGTTATAGGTGCGCAGCTCGGAGATTTCGAGCAACCCCCGAACATCTTCTACAGCCAATCCTAACAGCAGGGGCGAAATGCTGAGAATTTCGTCGTCCGAATTCATGAATAGCGCCTATCTCCCAATATAAAGATAAAGAGATATGCATCACCTATGCTTTAATATAGGCGAAACGCCAACCTCTCGTCAAGCTCTTTTTGTTTATGTGCCTTGGAAAACACTAAGTTGCGTTAATTATAACGAGTGCAAAGAAGCGGCAATATTCTCGTCGAGCGCAACCAGTTGAGGTATTGAATGTGCCGGCTCAGGCGCCAAATTTTCCTAGGCGCTGTGCGTGGGCCAATGCCAGCGCCATAAGTGCCGTTGCGGGAAATTGACCCAGCGAACCGCCCGCACAGCCGCGCTCCGAAAAGCTCGTTGCTGCAACCGGAACAGCCCACGGGCTGGCCAGCACCACGGGCACTGGATGCCAGCTGTGACTGCGCATAATCGACGGCGTCGAATGGTCGCCCGTGACTATCAATACGTCCGCCCCTACTGCTTGCAAGCGCGGCAAATGCGCATCCACTTCCTCCAGCAGGCGCACTTTCTCGTCAAAATCTCCGTCCTCGCCGGCACTGTCGGTCTTTTTAATGTGGAGATAGGCAAAATCGCAGGCGTCAAAATGCTGCTCGAGCACCGCGCACTCGGCCTCCAAATGCCAGTCTGTCTCCACCGCCTCCATGCCGATGCAGTTGGCCACGCCGCGATACATTGGATACCCCGCCACGGCCAGGGACTTGAGCCCGTACACCTCCTGCATTTGGGGCAGTTGCGGGTAGCCGCCAAAACCCCGCATCAAAACCATATTGGCCGGCGATTCATCGCGCAGCAAATCGGCCACTTGCGTTAGAAACGCGTTGGCCACCTCTACAGTGCGCGCCGCCTCGGGCGTTTGGCCCTGCAACGCCAAAGGCGGCCTGCCCGTCTGCTGCGGGTCCGAGTCGCCGACGGTGTCTGCCAACCCATCGCCGCGGAACACCACGGCGGCACGATAGTCCATTTCGGCAGTCACTGTGATTTGTACACCAGGGATGTCAACCCGCTGCAAAATTTGGCACAGTTGCCGACATTTATCCGTAGAAATGCGCCCGGCGCGACGGTCTGTAACAACCCCCTCTCTGTCCACCGTGCAGAAATTGAGCCGGGCGGCCACATCGCCCGCTTTAAAATCCAACCCCAGCCCCAGCGCCGATAGGGCGCCTCGGCCAATTTCGTGGCGCCAGGGATCGTAGCCAAATAACGCCAGATGGGCCGGACCGCTGCCCGGCGTAAACCCCGGCCCCAGCGGCGAATGCAGACCGCAACTCGACTTGGCGACCAGGGCGTCCAAATTCGGCAAATGGGCCGTTTCCAGTTCGGATTTGCCCGTATCTGGATGGGGCACCCCCCCCAACCCATCAACTACAATAAGAAGGATTTTAGTCGTATTCTCGACGAGCAAATCTCTGGTGAAATCGGAGCTGATCATGGTTCGTCTCCATTGATCGCAAACATATCTTTGAGAATCAACTGCACCGCGCCGTTGCCAGTAAAGGTATCCTCCTCTAGGTTGAAGGCGGCCGCAACGCGTGTCCCGGCCGCTATCTCTTGCACCAGCTCTCCTTTGCCCCACCACATGGCATTGCAGGGACAGCCGCCGATGTCGAGACCCAACTTGAGATGTGATTTGTCTTTGCCCACCACAGTACAAGAAGACACCTTGCAGTCTTTGGCGGCAAATACCGGCACGGCGTGGCCAGCGCCAAAGGGCTCTAGCTCCTCCAATTGGCGCACGGTTTGCAGCGAAATGTCGGGCGCCTGCAAATAGAGGTCCACTTCCAACCGAGCTTGCAGATCTTCGGGACGTATGTGCTGGCATGCGTGGTCGATGAGCGTGGCCCGGAATGCTTCAAATTTGTCGGCCTCCAGCGAAAAACCGGCCGCCCCTTCGTGCCCGCCATAGGCGATGAGATGGGCGGCACAAGCGTTGATGCCGGCGCTGATATCGTATGCCGGTATGCTGCGCGCCGACCCGGTGTAGACCCCGTCGCCGCGCACGTCGGTACACACTACCGAAGGACAGGCGTACTTTTCCGTCATTTTGCCGGCCAGCAAACCCACCACGCCCAGGTGCCACTTTTCGCCGAGCAAAACGAGCATGCGATCGGCCGCCACGTCTTCGGCACTGGCCAATTCTTCGGCCTCGGCCAGGCCTTGCCGCTGCAATTGTTGCCGCCTTTGGTTGAGGCGGTTGAGTTCGCCGGCCAGTTCGATCGCCTCGCGCTCCTGCGCTGTGCTCAATAAGCGCAAAGCCAGTTCGGCCGATTCGAGCCGCCCGGCCACGTTGATGCGCGGCGCCAAATAAAAACCCACGGCCGTGGTGTTGAGCGGTTTGTCGGCGTAGCCAGCAATGGCTTTGAGCTGTTTAAAACCGGGCCGCACGCTCTTTTCCATCACCGCCAACCCGCGCTGTATGAGCACGCGGTTTTCGCCCAAAACGGGCATGACGTCGGCCACGGTACCCAGCGCCACCAGGTCTAGTACCTGGTTGAGGTAGCGCCGCCGCGCCGCCCCGTCCATAAACGCCTGGCTCAGCGCCTGTACCACTTTAAATGTCACTCCCACGCCGGACAAACTCTTAAACGGATAAGGGCAGTCTAAGCGATTGGGGTTGATGACGCTGTGCGCCAGCGGCAACTCTCCCAACTGGCGGTGGTGGTCCACCACAATGGCGTCCACTCCTTCGGCGCGTGCCAACTCGAGCGCCTCGACGGCGGAGATGCCGTTGTCCACCGTGACGATGACCCGAGCGCCCATCTCCAGGGCCCGGCGCACGCCCAGCGGTTTTAAGCCGTAGCCGTCGCGGTGCCGATCCGGCAATAAATAGCCACGGTCGGCGCCCACCTGGGCCAAAAAATCCAACATTAGCGCCGTGCTGGTAACTCCGTCGGCATCGTAGTCGCCAAAGACGACAATTTTCTCTTTGTTGCGGATGGCGCTTTCGAGGCGTTCGACGCCGCGCGCCATATCGGTTAATTCATGGGGCGGATGCAGGGCGTCAAAATCGACATTTAAATCGTCGCGGCTCAGTGATCTACTGGCCAGCAGCACGTCTATAAGCGAGTCGTAAGGACCTTTGTGGCAGACGTCCCAAATGGGGTAAGTGCGCATTTTCATTATGTTTGGCTAAGGCGGGGAGCATCCAAGAGGGCGAGCTAATTTGCCAGGCGGTCGAATATCGCACGGCGGTGCTACCGCGTCAAGCCCTGCCGCCCCTTGCTCCAATACAAGAGTTACTTAGATTAGGGACAGCGCTAGCGCTATAAATTCCCTGTAAAAACAGCCCTACTCAGGAGTTGCTCTTGTCCAGATGGCATCTCATTGCAATCCTCGCCTGGATATCACTTTGGCAACCGGTCGCGGCCGGTGAAAACGAGGGTGTGGATATTGGCATTGGCATTGTAAGTTCGCCTTGTGGACTGCAGGGCGGCGACCGCGTTGAATTTCTCGTGTCCGCGCACAATATGGTCGAAGTCAGCCAGGTTAGCATGGTCTTCCGCTGGTCTCCCCTGGATGCCGTAGCGGAGGTCGCTTCCCAGATAGACCCGGCTCTGGAAGGTCGCTTTCTCGATTTTGACCCCATAGTGGCAGAGGGTATTGCCGAATACGGCATGGGCTCGCTCTCCAGCAGTATTGACGGCGAGGCCGTACTCGCCAGTTTCTCCTTTGCTCTGGCCCCCCACATAAGGCCCGACACCCCGGTCGACATCTGGATAGATTTTGTCTCCCTGGGACCGGAATTTACTCGCCACGACACCATTCACCCCTTAACCGCCCAAGTTTTAACCAACTACTGCGATGCAAACCAACAGGTTATAACGGAAGTCCTCTTTGTCCAACCCGAGCAGGTCCAAACGCCCTTCTCAGCCGCCGAGCGCGGCCGCCGCACCGACGGCAGCGCTGGAGAAGTACTGCTCACGGCTCGCTTCTTGCGCCAGGGCGTCTTTCTGCCCGACCAGTTGATCGCTTGGACCATCGCCAACCAGAGCCCTATGCCGCTCTACGCCCTGACCGCAACAGGCGCAATTGCAGTGCCGCCCAACGAAACACTTGAAGGTGGATCGCGCAGCGACGGACGCGGCAGAGCACTGCTGCTACTCGACGCCGAAGCAGATGCTTCGGGCGCCGGCGCAAGCGCCGCGGTAACTGCCTGTGCGCAATCCGACAGCAGCGAATTGTGCGCCGAGAGCCACGTCTCCTGGACCGCCCAGGCGACGAGTATCGCCGCCGGCGAACCGCCCTTGCCGCGCTCGACAAATTTGGCGCCCAATTATCCCAACCCTTTTAACGCTGCTACGACCATTCCTTTCTCACTTGCCCAAACCCACCGCGTGCAATTGGACATCTTTGATGTGGCGGGCCAGCAAGTGGCCGGCCTGGCGGACGGCCTCTTTGCCGCAGGGCACTACGAATACACCTGGGACGGCCGCAACGACGCCGGTCACCCCCTGGCCAGCGGCATTTATTTTTATCGCCTGCGCCTGCAAGACGCCCTTTTAACTCGCTCCATGTTGCTCTTGCACTAAATTCCCATGGCCGCCATCGACCCAGCCCGCGAAACCGCCCTGCGCCTGCTCCACGAACTGGAAGAAAGGGGCACGCCCATCGACCGGCTCTTTGGCGCTCTTAACCAAGGCCCACTGGACCTGCGCGACCGCAATTTTGTGCGCCAATTGGTGCTGGGCACCCAGCGCTGGCGCCAGCGCATCGACTGGATCGTCGACCAATTCTCCAGCCGTTCCATTGCCAATTGCTCACCCTGGGCACGGCAAATTTTGCGCCTGGGCGCCTACCAACTCCTCTGGCTCGACCGCGTGCCCCACAGCGCCGCCGTGCACACCTCAGTGGAATTGGCCAAACGCTTTGCGCACCAGGGCATCGCCCGCTTTGTAAATGCGGTCTTGCGCCAAATTCTGCGCCGCGAAGCACACATAAGCTACCCCTCTCCGCAACAAAATCTGTCCCTGTATCTCGCCGTCTACCACTCCCACCCACAATGGTTAGTGGAACGCTGGCTGACGCGCTGGGGGCCACAGTTGACAGAAGCTCTTTTGGCCGCCAATAATACCCCGGCGCCCTTGTACATTCGCACCAACACCCTAAAAACCACCAGCGCCAAACTCAGCGCCGAACTGCAAAAGGCGGGATGCGCCCCGCAGGAAAACGGCCCCCTGCCCGCCTATTTTGTTTTGGCAGAAAATAGCGGCCTTTTTTCCTCTAATGCTTATACCGCAGGTCTCTTCCAGGTGCAGGATATCAATGCCGGCCTGCCCGCTGCGCTGCTGGCTCCCCAAGCCGGACACAAGGTACTCGATATGTGTAGTGCGCCAGGTGGCAAAACCACGCAATTGGCCGAAATGATGCAGGACAAAGGCTGTGTCGTGGCCGCCGACGTTTCACTACAACGCCTGCGCCTTGTGCGCGACAACGCCCGCCGCCTCAACTTGCACAGCATCCGCCCTCTGGTACAGGACGCCACCCAAAACGGCTGCGGCGATTTCGACTACGTTCTGGCCGACGTTGCCTGCAGCAATACCGGCATCTTGGGACGCCATCCCGACGCGCGCTGGCGTAAAAACGCCGCTCAATTGCCCGCCCTAATCTCCACCCAACAAGCCATCCTGCAGCGGGCCTTTGAGCGCCTCAATCCAGGCGGCACCCTAGTCTACAGCACCTGCAGCATAGAACCGGAGGAAAACGAACAAATAGTAGAGCGTTTTCTCGCCGCCACCCCCCATGCCGCGTTGGAAGAAGCCAGCCGCTTCTTTCCCCAGCGCCCCTGGGCCCAGCGCTACATCCAAACCCTGCCCGGACGCGAACCCGGAGACGGCTGCTTTGCCGCCCGCATCCACAAACGAGAACGATGAAGCGAATACTGCGCCAAGTTTGGCTTTTTTTTGTTGCGTTTGTGCTAACGCTCATTTTTAGCCTGGTTGTTTTTGACACCGTCGTGATGCCCTACATCGTCGACGTCAAAAAAGTGCGCGTCCCCGATCTCAAAGGCATGGACGAAGAGGAAGCGGGCCGCCGCCTCCAACGCATTGGCCTGCGCCTGACCGCCAACGACACTCTCTACCACGAACACATCCCCCACCGCGCCGTTGTCGAGCAGACCCCGGTGGCGCGCCAACAAATCAAGAAGGGGCGGCGCGTCTTTGTCGATTTGAGCTTGGGACCACACCTTTACGCCGTGCCCAATATCACCCAGGTCAGTCTGCGCGAAGCGCGCCTGCAGCTCGAGAGCAGCCAGCTCAGAGTGGGTAATATCATCTACGAATCTTCTACCTTACCCCGGGGAGCAATCATCCAGCAAATTCCTCCCGCCAACGTGCGACTGCCGCGCCATAACGCCGTCGACCTGAAGATCAGCAGCGGCCCGCCCGACCAGCCCAAAACCGTTCCCCGCCTACTGCGTTTACCCATCGAAGTAGTGGAGGACACGCTGCGCAAATACGAAATGCGCCTGGGCTCCATCGAAAACCGCATAGACACCTCCCTGCCCTTGGGCACAGTTGTGGAACAATTCCCGCAAGCCGGCGCCCAGGCTAAACGCCTGACTCCCATCGATCTGATTTTAAGCGCCGTTCCCGAACTCGACGACAGTCTCCCCGAAACCGATTTGGACTTAGAAGCCCCCCCGGAGGATTGATCTTATGAGCCACACCACCCGCGTCGCCCCCTCGCTCTTGGCCGCCGATTTTTCCCGCCTGGCAGAAGACATCCGCCGCGTTGAAGACGCCGGAGCTGAGCTGCTCCACCTCGATGTCATGGACGGTCATTTTGTTCCCAATATCAGCTTTGGCATTCCCGTGGTCGAATCTATCCGCCGCGTCACCAATCTCAAACTCGACACCCACCTCATGATAGCGGAACCGGACAAATACCTCGAAGCGTTTAAAAACGCCGGCGCCGACTCACTCACTATTCACATTGAGACCTGTCCCGCCCCCCAGCCTACCATTGACGCCATCCACGCCCTAGATATAGAGTGCGGCCTGGTGGTCAACCCCCAAACCCCCATCGAGTCAATTTTCCCCTTTCTAGACGCCATAGACCTGGCCCTGGTTATGTCCGTTGAACCCGGA
>CAXGRO010000010.1:0-25245 GCA_964012055.1 uncultured bacterium | reverse complement strand
TGACGAGCGCGATGAAGCCATGCTGGAATGGGGCGCCATTTTTGGCAATGCGCATCCCGTGGAAATAGAGATTGGCATAGGCAAGGGACGTTTTCTGCTCGATGCAGCTGAGAGGAATCAAACGATCAATTATTTGGGCATTGAGCGCGCAGCCAAATATTTGCGTATCGCCCATACCAGGGGAGTGAGGCGGCAACTGCAAAATATCCGATTTGCCCGCGTAGAGGCACGGGAATTCATCGAATTTTTTGTCCCGCGAGAATCTGTTTTGGCCTATCATATCTACTTTCCCGATCCCTGGCCCAAGAAGCGCCACCACAAACGTCGGCTCTTTAATGCAGAATTTTTGGCAGAAATAGAACGCACCTTATTGGTGGGTGGATTGCTGTGGTTGGCAACCGATCACCAAGAGTATTTCCAGGTGATGGAGGAAGTGTTGGCGACCAGTTCATGTCTGGTCGAAACTGAGGCGGACTGGCCAGAGGTGAAAACTAATTATGAAGATAAGTACGTCGCAGAAGGCAAAATCATCAACCGCATTGCCGTGAAGAAAGAACATACAGATTCAATTGTATAAATTACCTACGTTGAGGTGATGTGAAGGGGCGATAAAACAACTCGCCCCTTTTTCTGTTTATAAGGTAAACAAAAACAAAAAATTGGGAGAGTGATACACTATATCGTGCACATAGCACACTATAATGTGTGCTATGTGCTGCTTGCATTCGTCGCACAATTGGGTCGCGGCAAAAAATACCCTTGACATTCCCTCTGAGAAAGAGCTAATTTGACAGGGGGTGGAGGAAAGTGGTGTAAAAGGGTGGAAAGGGGATCTGCTAAATTCAAAGCGCAAATTGCATTATGTCCGTGCAGCAATTTTTAGGTGAATACGATGTCCCAATCGACGAAAAGGGACGCATTTTTGTGCCTGCGGAAATTCGCAAGAAATTGCCGCCTGAGGCCGGGGATACGTTTGTAGTGGTCCGTGGTTTTGACCGCTGCCTGACGGCCTATCCCCAACATGTATGGGAAGGCAAAGCTCAAGAAATGCTGGGGCTGCGGCAGACCGAACGCAAAGTGCGCATTTTTATTCGCGGCATGCTGTCGCAGGCGGCCGAAGTTAAACTCGACCGCCAGGGGCGGGCGAGCATGCCGCGCAAATTACTTGAGCGGGCGGGTATAAATGACCACATGGTCGTCATTGGAGCACTGGATAAATTGGAATTTTGGAATCCGGAAGATTGGGCCCAATTTATGGAAGAAGCAGATCCCGCTTTGGAAGAAGTCGCGGAGAATTTAGATCTGTGATGCACATTGTCGGAAGGTTAGAAAATGGGTTTCCATGTACCGGTCATGGTCGAAGAGGTGGTTGCCGGCCTGGTGGCAAATCCACATGGTGCTTATCTCGATGCCACACTTGGGGGTGGGGGACACAGTCGGGCTATTTTGAAGGCGCTGAGTGTCTATGGGGCGCTTTGGGGGCTGGATCGAGATTCCGAAGCTCTGGCCGCAGCGGTGCCGATATTGGGCGACGCTGCGGGGCGGGTGACATTCTTGCAAGGTGGCTTTGGCGACTTGGGGCAACTGATGGCACAAAAACAAATAAGTGGCTTGGCTGGCGTTTTGTTCGATTTGGGGGTGTCCTCACATCAAATCGATGCGGCGGACAGGGGATTCAGCTATCGCTCAGATGGGCCGTTGGATATGCGCATGGATGCGACCCAGGCGGTGTCGGCCTCGACTATGTTGGCAGAAATATCCGAAAAGGATTTGGCGCACGCGATCAGGGCATTTGGCGAGGAGCGCCGGGCCAAGAGGATTGCTCGTTCCATTTGCCATTTTCGCGCCGAGCGCAATATGACTACTACGGCCGATTTGAGGGCTGCAGTGGAGGCGACGCGCCCACAGCATCTGCCCAAGACGCTGGCGCGCGTGTTTCAGGCCCTGCGCATTGTCGTCAACGACGAGTTGGGACAACTCGAAAGGGGGTTGGATGCAGCGGTGGAGGGTTTGGCGTCGCGCGGACGCCTGGTAGTAATAGCCTATCACTCGCTCGAAGATCGACTGGTGAAGACCAAATTGGCCGCACTTACCCAAGGGTGCATCTGTCCGCCCGGGATGCCGGTCTGCACATGCAATCACCAGCCCACCTTCAAGAAGGTGGGGGGGAAGCCACAGCGGGCACAGGCTGCCGAAGTAAATGCAAACCGAAGAGCACGCAGCGCCATATTGCGCGTTTATGAGAAGCTCTGAGCAAGGAAATTTTGGCTCAAAGTACAGGCAATGCCACAGTTAGTCAGGGAATGCGGCGGCGGCCTTTGATTCTGGTTGGCGCTTTGGTTGGTCTCACACTCCTCTACCTTTGGAAAAAGGTGGAATTGGCCCGTATTGCCCAACGGCTAGTCGAAATAGAGAGTGAAATGGTCGATTTGCGCGAAGAAGATGCCAGATTGCGCGCGGCCATAGACCAGTACAGCAAGCCGGGAACAATAAAAAGAATCGCCGAAGAGAAATTGGGCATGATTTATCCAACCGGGCAAGTAGATGAGTTGATTCTGGAAAACGAAGGCGGGAATAGACCAAAGTGAACAAGGCTGCGCGACAGCAAGAAGCCGGGCGGCGACGCCTGTGGGGCATTATAGTCCTGGGAGCAGTGTGCTGGTTGGGATTGACCGGGAGGTTGGTTCAAATACAGGCCTTTGAGCACGCCGAATATCTCAGCCGGGCAAAAGGCCAGTATGAACGCCGGTTTCAATTAAAGGCCAAGCGGGGGAATATTCTCGATCGCCGCGGTCGCAAATTGGCCGTCGACATCAAGACGGTGTCTTTTTATGCCAACCCCAATCAAGTTGAGCAGCCCCAACAGGTTGCCGAGCATTTCGCCCGTTTTTCCAGCAAGAGCGTTGCCACCCTAAAAAAGCAACTTGCGAGCGGCAAGTCTTTTATCTACCTGGCCCGTCAGGTAGACGAAAATCAATTCGACGAAGTGCGCAGTATAAGTTTCAAGGGCGTATACGAACATCCGGCTACTAAACGCAATTACCCCCATGGCAAACTCGCCGGTCAGGTTTTGGGCTATGCCAATATCGACAACCAAGGTAGTGAGGGAGTCGAATTTGCCTTTGACGCGGTGCTGCGAGGCGTAGATGGCAGTTACCTGTCTCACGTCGACGTGGGGAGACGGCAGGTGGGGGGCACGCGTCAAGAACTCAAGACCTCGCGCGATGGACACGACATCGTATTAACGCTCGACGCTCTCTACCAGGATATCGTCGAGGAGGAATTGGCGCGGGTCCTAGACGAGTTTGGTGCCAATAGCGCGATGGGCATTGTCGCCGACCCCCACAGTGGGGAAATTCTGGCTATGGCCAATTTGCCGCTCTACGATCCAAATAAACCTGGCCGCGCAGCAGCACCACTGCGACGCAACCGCGCCATCACCGATCCCTTTGAGCCGGGATCAACATTCAAGCTAATTCCTTCGGCTGCAGTACTGCAAGACGGACGCGCCGCCGTCGAAGACCGCGTTTTTTGTGAAGAGGGACGTCTGGTTTTGGAAAACGGCGATGTCATTCGAGATACTAGTCCCCACGGATGGATGACATTTCGCGAGGTTGTTGAGCGTTCGAGTAATATAGGTACGATCAAATTTGCCCAGCGTTTGAAGCGCAAGCGCTATTACGAATACATGCGCAATTTTGGTTTTGGCACCCGCAGTGGTATTGGCCTGCCAGCAGAGAGTGCCGGGCTTTTGCAGGGTGTGGACAGATGGTCTGAACGCTCGTTAGAAACGCTGGCTATAGGCCAAGAAATTAGCACCACGGCGTTACAATTGGTCCAGGCTTTTGGCGCTATCGCCAATGGCGGCCAACTCATGGCTCCCAAGATTGTCAAAGCGTTAGTCGCTGCCGACGGGCAGGTAGTTGAGGACATGCGTCCCCAGGTTATCCGCCGCGTCGTCTCCAAAGAAGTGGCGGCCAAATTGCGTGACGTGCTGGCGGGTGTAGTGCAGAACGGAACCGGCAAGAATGCTGACCTTGAAGGCCTAGGTGTGGCGGGTAAAACGGGCACGGCCCAGCGGGCGATAGCCGGCGGTGTCGGCTATGAGGAGGACGAGTACGTCGTTTCCTTTATTGGATTTTTGCCGGCGGAAAAACCCGAATTGTTGGGACTGGTGGTCGTCGATCGACCGCAGCGGGACAAATGGGGGAGTCAGGTGGCGGCGCCGGTGTTTAAGCGCATCGTCGAGCGCATTCTCTACTTGGGAGATGGCCGCCTGTCGGCCTATCGGCCGCGCGAAGCAACGGCCAGGGTAGAGGAATTAGTCGTTCCCGATTTGCGCGGTACCACCCGTCGGGTGGCGCAATTTCAAGCTGAGATGAGGGGGGCGAAATTGCATTTTACTGGAGTTGGCGACGTAGTGGTCTATCAGGAACCCGCCCCCGGTTTGCGCAGTCCGATTCCTCTCCAAGTTACCTGCGTTTTGGGGCGCGCTGGCGATGGGGAACTGGAGGAGGCCAAGGCCATGCCGCGACGCCAGGAATTGCTTTTGCGCCACTTGGGCAAACAGAGGCTGAATCGCCTCGTATCCATGAGGGCTATGTAGTGGAAGGAAGGGCAGCTATATTGGCCGAGTTGCTGGAGGTTTTGCCAGAGGCGCGCGTACAGGGGCCTGGTGATAGGCCGATTGGCAAAATAGAATGCGACTCGCGCAGAGTGGGGGAGGGAGACCTTTTTGTGGCGATTCGCGGCGGCGAGGAGCAAGACCGGCACCAGTTTATTCCCGATGTTGTGGAGCGCGGTGCCGGTGCCGTGGTGGCTGAAGAGGAAGTCAACACGGGCAAAGCCACGCGCATCTTGGTGGAAAACAGCCGCCGCGCACTGGCGGCTTTGTCGGCTAAATATTACGATTATCCGGATAAGAAATTGCAATTGGTCGGTGTTACGGGCACCAACGGCAAGACGACTACGGCGCTACTGGTACAGCGCGTATTGGGCGAGGCCCGTTGCGGTTACGTGGGGACGCTGGGCAGCGTGGTGGGAGATGTGCTGGTGGGTGGTGCCAATACCACGCCGGAAGCGTGCGAATTGATGTGCCTTCTGGATGCAATGGTGGCTGGGGGGAAACGCGCCGCTGTATTGGAAGTTTCGTCGCACGGCCTGGCCTTAAAACGAGTGGCCGGGATGCAATTTAACGTTGGTGTATTTACCAATTTTACTCGTGATCATCTCGATTTTCACCGCACCGAAGCGCATTATTTTAATGCCAAGGCCGCTCTATTTGAGGGGCTGGAGGCAGATATAGGGGCAATTGCAGTTATTAATGCCGACGACCCCGCCGCCGCCGCACTGGCACAGCGCAGTAATGCACCTGTGTTGACTTATGGAATGCAAGAAGGGGAAATTCGCATGGCGCGGGTGGAGCACACGTCGGCGGGTATGGAATTAGAAGTAGAAACGCCACGGGGGCCAATGGCGCTGACCAGCCAGTTGACCGGGCGGTTCAATTGTTATAACATATTAGCCGCCATTAGCAGCGGCCTGGCGCTGGATATTAACCCGGCAATCATAAGCGGCGGCATCGAAGCGTTCCAGAGCGTTCCCGGGCGTTTTGAACGCATAGTAGCGGGGCAGGATTTTGAAGTTGTCGTTGACTACGCCCACACGCCGGATGCGCTGGAGCGTTTGTTGCAAGCGGCACGCGAATTGACGGATGCGCGTCTGCTGTGCATTTTTGGCTGCGGCGGCGATCGAGACCGCGGCAAGCGTCCCCAAATGGGGCGCATCGCCGCTGGACTGGCCGACCTCGTCTACGTAACTTCGGACAATCCGCGCAGCGAGTCGCCCGCAGCGATTATCCAGGAGATCGTTGCCGGTATGGATGAGCCCGCGGCGGCTCGAGTTTTTGTCGATCGGCGCACCGCAATTGAACAGGCTTTGGAGTTTGCGCAAAGTGGCGATGTAGTGGTCATCGCCGGCAAGGGACACGAGACCTACCAGGAGATTGCCGAGCGTGTAATTGAATTTGACGATCGCCAGGTGGCGCGGCAAATTCTTGCGGCGATTGCCGGAGGGGAAGGGAGGGGATAATGGAAGGCGTATCGCTGGCCAGAATTCAACAGTGGACGGAAGCCGATCTTGTTGGTATCTTTGATGGGGTTAGTGAGCCGGTAGGGATTTCTACCGATACCCGGACGCTGGTTGCCGGCGAGTTGTTTTGCGCCCTCAAAGGGCCGTCTTTCGACGGGCACGAGTTCGTTGCTCAGGCTTTTGCTGGCGGCGCTTGCGCCGCCATCGTCGAGCGCCAATGGGCGCAACAAGGCGGGCAGAATGCAGTTCCTGGGCCGCTTTTATTGGTCGATAATCCGCTGGCGGCATTGGGATCTGTGGCGGGCAACTACCGCCGGCTTTTTAGCCTACCCGTCGTCGCCGTAGTGGGCAGTGCCGGCAAGACGACCACCAAAGAAATGATCGCTGCGGTGTTGGCGCAGCGCTACCGCGTGCTGAAGACGGCCGGTACGCAAAACAATGAAATTGGCGTGCCCCAGACGCTGCTGCAACTCACCCGGCGCCACGAGGCGGTGGTGCTGGAACTGGCGGCACGCAAAAAGGGCGACATTCGCTACCTGTGCGAAATGGTCGATCCCACTGTAGGGGCCTTGCTCAATATAGGCACCGCACATCTCGAATTTTTTGGATCTGTAGAGGGAGTGGCCGAGGCCAAAGGGGAGCTCCTGGATTATCTGGGTGAGTTTTCAACGGCTCTCGTCAACGAAGATGACTGTGTCGTGTCCCAGGAGGTAATGAGGACAAAGGGGAGACTCCTGGGCTTCAGTCTCGAACGTGAGAGCCGCTATCGTGGGGAGGGACTCATCCTCGACCGGGAGGGCCGAGGCCACTTCTCTCTGCAGGCTTATTCTTTTTCGCTGGAAATTCCTGGTAAACACAATGTATACAATGCCCTGGCCGCAGCAGCGGTTGGGGATATTTTGCAGGTACCCTGGCCTGACATTCAAAAAGCGCTGTCCTCCTTCCGCCCTGTGGCCATGCGTTCGGATTGCTTGCGAAAAAACGAAATTTGTGTTATTAATGATAGTTACAACGCCAATCCCGATTCGGTAAAAGCGGCATTAGAACTGCTCGGAGCCGTGGAATGCGAAGACGGACGCAAGATCGCAGTATTGGGCGACATGTTGGAATTGGGGCCTCAGGGACCCGAATTGCACGCCGATATAGGGCGTCGATGTGCCGCCCTACCAGTTGATGTACTATTGACCATTGGCCCCTTGAGTGCGGCGATTGCCGCTGCCGCACAAGAGCATGGTGTAGCGTCAGAACACGCGCGCCACTTTGACGATAAAGAGCAGTTGAGCCAATACCTTGCCGGCCTGTTGCAGCCTCGAGATACAGTGCTGGTAAAAGCGTCGCGCGGCATGGGTTTAGAAGAGGTCGTCGAGCAGATCGCCTAAGCGCTTCCCCGAGCGCGACGATTCGTCTTCTTTCCCCCTCCTTCCCTATCTCTTCCCCCTGCTTTCCAGGAAAGTCACCGGTCTGTCCGGACCACTCATATGAAAGCTATACGAGGTGCTGGCGTACAAACGCTGCTCATCGCCCTGATATTAGTAGGTTTAGGCCTGGTGATGGTATACAGTGCTAGCTCTGTCTTGGCCAGTGTCAAATTTGCCGATAGTTCTTTCTTTCTAGAACGCCAGAGCATTCGCGCGGCCATTGGATTGGCACTTCTGTTTTTTCTAGTGCGTATACCGCTCGATTTATGGGCGCGCAGTGCGCGTCTGATGTTAGTTTTGGGGTTTGTTCTTTTGGTTTTGGTGCTGCTTCTGGGGGAAGGGCGCAACACACAGCGCTGGATCTGGCTAGCGGGGGTTGCTTTTCAACCATCGGAATACGTCAAGTTGGCCCTAGTGGTCTATTTGGCTGATGTAATGGCCCGGCGCAAAGACCAGATGAGCGATTTCAGGTTGGGTTTGATGCCGCGGTTAATCGTCATTGCCGCGGTCGTTCTCTTGGTTGCGTTGCAGCCCGATTTGGGGACGGCTTTGGCTATTGGCATGATTGCCGGTACAATGCTCTGGGTAGGTGGCGCACGTCCCCTACACCTTTTGGGGTGTGGCATGGCTATGGTGCCTTTCATCGCATTTTCCTTTTACCTTGCGCCGTATCAATTACGTCGTTTTCTCAGCTTTATCCACGCCGGTGACGCCCAGGGGACCAATTACCAATTAGATCAATCACTGCTGGCTTTGGGGAGCGGCGGCCTCTACGGTGTGGGTTTGGGCAACAGTGTGCAAAAACAGCAGTTTTTGCCCGAGCCGCACACGGATTTTGTCTTTGCGTTTATTGGTGAAGAGATGGGGCTGGTCGGCACCTTAATGGTAGTTGGGCTGTTTGTTGCTTTTGCGGTGCACGGGCTGCGCATAGCCCGCGATGCGCCCACCTACCACGGGTATTTGTTGGCAACCGGTATTACAGCCATGATTTCGGTTTACGCCATGCTCAACATCGGCGTGGTGACGGGCGTATTGCCTACTACGGGATTGCCTTTGCCGTTTATCAGTTATGGCGGTTCGGCATTACTGTGGAATTTGGGTGGAGTGGGCATTTTGGTGGGCATTGCCCGCGGCAATGTGCGGGGGGAGCAGGCGCTTGCGCCGAAACGGCGACGCGCGGAGATGGTCCGCAAGGTGCGATGAGGCCTCTGTTTGGGCACTTTGCTCAGGTGCATATGGTGGGCATTGGCGGTGTAGGGATGGAGGGGGTGGCGCGGATACTGCTGCAATTGGGATGCCGGGTAAGCGGCTCGGATCAATGCGATTCGTCCATCCTAGGTGGCTTGCGTCGAGAGGGAGTTGAAGTTTTTGCAGGACATGGGACGGCGCGGGTAGAAAAGGCAGATCTGGTGGTCTATTCGGCGGCTGTGCCAGAGGATAACTTGGAGTTGGAGCGAGCGCGCAACGCCGGTATTCCTTTGGTCAAACGGGCCGAATTATTGGGAGAGCTAACTCGGACGCGCTATACCATAGGCGTGGCTGGCAGCCACGGTAAAACGACGACGGCGGCAATGGTGGCGGCCATCTGCCGACGCGCTGGTTTAGATCCGGCCACCGCTGTCGGTGGGCGGGTTGACGGTCGTCTGGAGGCCGGTTGGGGAGAAGGAGATGTGTTTGTAGTGGAAGCAGATGAATTTGATCGCAGCTTTCTCCAACTGCATCCGCGCCTTGCGTTGGTAACCGGCATTGATGCCGAGCATTTGGACTGCTATGGCGACCTGGCGGCCGTGCGGCGGGCTTTTGCTCAATTTTTGGATCGCCTGCCCTTTTACGGACAGGCGATCTTGGCGGGTGATAACACGGGTGTGCAAACTCTAGTGGCAGATGGGGAAAATAATTGGTTGACCTATGGCTTGGGAAGCGGCAACGACTATTGTGCTAAAGACTTGACTTTGCGGCAATGGGGCAGCCGTTTTGCCGCATTTAAATATGGGGAGGAATTGGGATCTGTAGAGTTGCGGGTTCCCGGTGAATACAATATATGCAATGCGTTAGGGGCAGCGGCAGTAGCTCACAGTCTGGGAATAGACTTTGACACAGTCAGTGCGGCGCTGCGCGATTTTTCCGGAGTAGAACGGCGCTTTGAGCGCAAGGGGGAAGTAGGCGGTGTTTTGGTCGTTGATGACTATGCGCACCATCCGGTCGAAATCGCCGCAGTATTAGATGCGGCTCGGTGCCTCGATAGGCGTTTGATCGCGGTGTTTCAGCCGCATTTGTACTCGCGCACCCAGGACCTAATGGGGGATTTTGCGCGTGCTTTGATGGGAGCCGACCGAGTGGTGTTGACAGCTGTATACGGTGCCAGGGAAGAAGCAATACCCGGAGTTGAGGCAGACGGGATTTTGCGCCAGATGCACAAAGAGGGATTTGTAGCTGCCGAATACGTGCCCCTAATAGAGGATTTGGCAGCTCATCTGGCAAAGGTCTGCCAACCGGACGATATGGTTTTGACTATGGGGGCGGGAAATATAGATCGGATTGCAGAAGAACTTTTATGTGTATTGGACGCTTAGGGCAATAGACGTATATATGGCACGCAATAAGAGAAAAAAGAGTAAAGAGCGCGACCTGGCATTTGCCGTAAAATCTGCTCGAGAAGGGGGGCGAGTGGGCACGAGAGGGAGTCTTGGGTGGCTCGAGGTCTTTAAGTGGAAATTTGTACTTTCTTCCCTGGCTGCGGCGTTGCTCGTTTGGGGAGGCTGGCGCATTGTTCATCTTTGTATGGAAACGCCTACTTTCACTTTAGAAGCACTGGAAGTGCAAGGACTCAATTTGTTGCGCGGCAAAGATATATTAGAGGCCAGTGGGTTGGAAGTCGGGGACAATGTTTTTGCCGTAGAATTGACCGATGTTGCAGATCAGATCGAGCGTTTGCCGTGGGTAGAGACAGCGCTGATAGAACGCAAACCGCCCGACCGTTTGGTCATTTCCGTGGTAGAGCGCCAGCGCCTGGCTTGGGTGGAGTTGGACGAAATATACGGCGTTGACAAAGATGGGGTGTTATTGCCGGCGGTTGGAGAAGACAGCGAGTCACACCGGGCTATAGATTTGCCGGTCATTACAGGCTTGAAAACAAGTGGAGACAGTCTCAAAACCGGTGAGGCCATAGGGGATTCGACCTTGAGCGAAATTTTGACCTGGTGGCAACAGGCCAATGTCTACGATGCCGAATTTTGCATGAATGTTTCCGAAATCCAACCCCTGGAAGATAGGGGGCTGTGTTTGCGCCTGATTGGCGATGGTTTGGAAGTTCGCCTGCCCATAGACCGCGTCTCCGAGCGTTTAAGGGTATTAAAGAGGCTCATGGTGAGGATCTATCGGGAATGTCCCGACCCGGCCTACATCGACTTGCGGTTTGCCGGACAGGTGGTGGTGGGTACGGCCACAGTAGAGCGGAGTTCTTGAGGAGAAAGGAGGCGGGATACATGGCGCAAGAGGATATAGTAGTTGGATTAGATCTGGGCACTACCAAGATTTGTGCCATTATTGCCGAGCGCGGCGTAGAGGGCCAGGTAAAGGTGATCGGTGTGGGCAATCATCCGTCCGAAGGTTTGCGCCGCGGGGTCGTGGTCGATGTGGAGAAGACGGTCGAGTCCATTAAGAAAGCGGTGAGCGAAGCCGAGTTGATGGCCGGTGTAGAGATCGGTTCGGTTTATGCCGGCATTGCCGGCGAACACGTGGGCAGCGCCAATAGCCACGGTCTCATAGCGGTGGGCGGTGAGGGAGGCGAGGTGAGTTCCGTTGACCGCGACCGCGTCATTGAGGCTGCTCGAGCGGTGGCCGGCATTGCCAACGATCGGGAAATATTGCACATCCTGCCCCAGGATTTTAGCGTCGACGAACAGCGCGGCATCCGCAATCCGGTTGGTATGGTCGGGGCGCGCCTGGAGGTGGATGTCCACATTGTTACCGGGGCGGTGACATCGGCGCAAAATATATGCAAGAGCGTGTTGCGCGCCGGCATTGAAGTGCGCGATATCGTACTCGAACCGCTGGCTTCGAGTTACGCCGTTTTAGAGCAGGAGGAGCGCGATATGGGGGTGTGCTTGGTGGATGTGGGGGGCGGCACTACGGATGTGGCACTCTTTACCCAGGGGAGTATACGCCACACCAATGTGATTGGTCTGGGCGGGCAAAACGTCACCAATGACGTGGCTATTGGGCTGCGCACCTCTTGGTCCCACGCCGAAAGCATTAAATGCGCCAGCGGGACGGCGCTGGCAGAGCGGGTCGAAAAAGGCGACATGGTCGAAGTGCCCGGCGTTGCGGGGCGGGCGCCGCACCAGGTGCCGCGCCAAATGTTGGCCGCTATCATTCAGCCGCGCATGGAGGAAGTTTTTGCCCTGGTGCGGCGCGAACTTGCCGGCGCCTTATACGGCCGCCCCCTCAACGCCGGCATTGTGCTAACTGGCGGCGGGGCCCTGCTCGAAGGAGCTGTTGAATTGGCCGAACAGGTATTCGAGTTGCCGGTGCGTTTGGGCATCCCGCGCGGTTTTACTGGCATGGCCGACAGCGTAACTAACCCAATATACGCTACGGCACTGGGGTTGGCCCTTTTTGGCGTAGAAAGTCAAGAACCCGGCAGTGGGCACGTGGTGGAGGGCCCCGAAGGGTTGAGCGAAGGCAAGTTTGATTCGGTGTTAACGCGCATGAGACATTGGTTTAAAGCATTGTCGTAGATACCATATTTCCAAGGAGGAAGACCATATGCCATTTCAGATAGTTGAAAGTGCACAGAACGCCAAAATTAAGGTGATTGGGGTTGGAGGAGCGGGAGGCAACGCCATCAATCGAATGATTGCCTCGGGCATGTTGGGGGTGGAGTTCATTGCCGTCAATACCGATGCTCAGGATTTAGAAGCTTCTGCCGCCGACGCTTGTATTTGCATTGGCGACAGTGTGACGCGCGGTTTGGGGGCGGGGGCTAAACCCGAGATGGGGCGTCAAGCGGTGGAGGAAGACCGCGGGAAAGTGGCCGAGAAGTTGGTCGACACCGACCTGGTGTTCATCACCGCCGGCATGGGGGGGGGCACCGGCACTGGGGCGGCACCGGTGGTGGCAGAAGTTGCCCGCGAACAGGGCGCTCTGACTGTGGGGATTGTCACCGAACCGTTCCAGTTTGAGGGCTTCCCGCGCATGCGCAATGCCTCCGAGGGCATCGCCGAGTTGCGCGACAACGTCGACACCTTGATCGTCATAAAAAATCAGCGCCTGTTGTCCATCTGTTCCCGCGAAATAACCTTGGAGGACGCTTTTATCAAGGCCGACGAAGTGCTGCTACAGGCCACCCGGGGCATTTCGGATTTGGTCACCACGCCGGGCATGATCAACCTCGATTTCAACGACGTCAAAACCATCATCACCGAAGGCGGCAACGCCATTATGGGATGTGGTTCGCACAGGGGCGAAGATCGCGCCGTCGAGGCGGCTAAAAAAGCGATCCAGAGCCCGCTGCTGGAAGACGTGTCCATAGCCGGTGCCAAGGGGGTGCTGATCAATATTTCGGCCGGTTCCAATCTGACTCTCTTCGAGGTCAACGAAGCCACCTCGATCATCCACGATGTCGCCGGTCAGGAGGCCAATATCATTTTCGGCACGGTGATTGATGACACCCAGGTAGACGAGATGCGCGTCACCGTAATCGCTACGGGTTTTAATCTCACCGACTCTGGCAAGCTCGAAATTCCTGCGGATCAGGATGCCAAACTAACCACTGTAGAAGACCAGGTGGCGTTGAATGTGCCAACTTTTATCCGGCGCAGTGGAACGGACGGGATGCCGCAACAGGAAACCGAGGCGCAATTGACCTCCGAAAGTTTAGATTATCCGACGTTTTTGCGACGCAAGATGAGTTGAAGGTGAACGGGTAGACCATAAGATTGGGGCCCGCGCGAAGCGATTCGCAGCGGGCCGTTATTTTCTATAAATGTGGCATTCGGGCCTGCCATTGATTCCTTAGAAAGGCCTATATATATTCCTCATATACACGATATACACGCACCCGCGAAAGGAACTGCTGTGGTCAATTATAGACGAATTTCCAAATTGCTCTCCCTCATTTTGCGCCATCGACCAGACGAGTTTGGCCTCAACCTAGACGATTACGGTTTTGGGCCTCTGGACGAGGTGGTAGAGGCCGTTCAGAGTCGCTATGAAGATGCAGGAGAAGATGACATACGTTCCATGGTGAGCGACGCCCGGCAGCAGCGCTTTGAAATTGTCGATGATAAGATCCGAGCCCTCTACGCCCATAGTTTCTTTGTCGAAATGGACGGCGACCCCATGGATCCGCCCGAACGCCTATTCATGGGCTGTACCAGGAACGAGGCTCAACGCTATATGGAGGAAGGGGTTAAACCTGTCGATAGATATTATGTCCACCTTTCCACCAGCCGCGAAGCGGCTGCGGGGCGCAGCAGGGAAGACGATCGCCCGCTAGTATTGGAAATTCTGGCGCAGAAAGCGCAGGAGCAGGGCATCGAATTCTACGAGCGCGGTCAGGTGGTGCTGACGCGGGAAATTCCCGCCGATTGTGTGGAAGAAGCCGCCGGTGAGGAGGCAGGGGAAACGGCCCAGCCCGCTGTTTCCGCCGCAGTTGCCGCGCCGGAGAAAGCATCTACATCTGCGGATTCTGTCAGTTATGGTCGCAAACCTCGCAAGGGCACTCGCAGGCTCTAAGCGGCAGAGTGTTTTGCGCCTGATATAGGATTAGTAAATCCGCTGCCCGAGCGCGATTGAGCTATGGCCCAGTACAAAGTCACCCTCCGCGATTATTGGCGCATTTTTCGCCGGCGCAAAGGCGTGGTGTTGTTCACCGCCTTTCTGTTGGGTTTTTTCAGCTTTGTCATGGCTACCATCTGGAAGCCGCTGCCGTTTTACAAGGCAGCGGCCAAGGTCCAAATTAAAGCCAGCGCAAGTCTCACCGGCCTCTACCTTCAGGCCATCCAATACAACAGCGGCGATCAGATAGAAACGCAACAGGCCATTATCACCAGCTATCCGGTGCTCAAGCGGGCCGGAATTGCCCTGGGGTTTTTTGCCGCCGGCGATACCGCCTCTACTGTTCTCGATCTGCAGGGCCTCATCTCCACCGAACAAGAAGGTTATACTGATATAATTGTTATTGAGGCAACCGACCCGCAACCAGAAATGGCGCGTGAGTTGGCCAATACCGTCGCTACCGTCTATCGGGATTACGACCACGAACAAAAAAATCAGCAGGCGGTAAAGCACCGCACCTTTGTCGAGGCGCAGCGCGAACAGGCGCGCGATGCCCTGCAAAAAACGGAGGAGGCGGTGCGCGTATTTCGCGAGCGCACCGATTTGATTTCACTCGATGCCCAGGCCATCGTAATGCTGGGCCAGCTCACCCAAACCGAGCAGAACCTCCAGGTCGTCGAACAAAAGTTGAGCAATATCGATCTCATGCTCGCAGAGGTGGAGAAGCGCAAGGAACTCTCCGAAGAAACCATGAAAGGCGTGTCGCGCGAACAGGTAGGCGATACGTTCATGAACCTCAACGCGCAGCTCAACTCCCTCAAGATGGAGCGCAATACGCTGCTGCTCAAGTACACCGAGAGCCATCCCCAGGTAGAGACGATCCAGTCCAGGATGAATCAGATCGCCCCCACCCTGGTTGAGGAATTGCGCCAGCGCCGCGTGACCTTGGCGCGCGAGATAAGCAACGTGCGGGCGCTCCTGAAAGAGTTGCGGGACAATTACAACAATTTGCGCTCCCGCGGCCTAGAACTAGCGCGCCTGGAGCACGAAGTACATCTGCAACAGGCCGTCGTCGTCGAATTGGAGGAACAGTACCAGACGGCGCTCATCCGCGAAGCCGACAAAGTCGAGGAAGTTTTTATCTTGCAATGGGCCATTACGCCCACTGTCCCCATCAACCCCCACCACCCCTTGCAGCGCGGGATCATGGGTTTGGTACTGGGTTTGGTGCTGGGTGTGGTTTTTGCCGTGGTGGCCGAGACTTTGGATACTTCCATTGGCACCATAGAGGACGTGCAGGAATACACCGGTACACAGGTGGTGGGCGTTATTCCCTATATCAACGTGGACGATGTGGGCGATTCTCTAGAGCGTCGCGGCATCAATACCGACGACGAGCGCCTGGTGGCGCGCAAGGCGCAGTTGGTGGCCTATTTTGATCCGCAATCTACCCTGGCCGAAACCTACCGGACCCTGCGCACCAATATTGAATTTGTCACCGTTGAAAAAGGCGCGCGCCGCATCATGGTTACCAGTTCGAAAAACCAGGAGGGCAAGAGTACGACTATTGCCAACTTGGCCATGACCATGGCGCAACTGGGCAGGCGCACCTTGCTGGTCGACTGCGACCTGCGCAAACCGGCGCAGGCGCGTTTGTTTGGTTTCGACAAAGAGCCCGGCGTTACCGAGGTGGTGGTGGGCAACCACAAGTGGCAGGACGTGGTGCGCACCGTCACTGACATCGTCACCGGCGGCATGGGCATGGAAGACATCATGCAGACCCAGGGAATTGGCAATCTGCACATTATTACCAGCGGTGCAATTCCTCCCAACCCGGCCGAATTGCTCAATTCGGCTAGTATGGAGGCCTTTATTGAAGAAGTGGGCGAGGCGTACGACATTGTACTTTTTGACTCGCCGCCGACGTTGCAGGTCACCGACGCCACTATTCTGGGCAAGAAAGTGGAGGGCGTTCTAGTGGTGTACAAAGCGGGCGATGTGCCGCGCACATCGCTCAAGCGCACTTCCACGCTTTTGCAAAGCGTGCAGATCGAAGTCCTGGGAGTGATTCTCAACGGCATTCGTTCGGACATCAGTTCGGACTACCACGATTTTGGCTACGGCGCTTACTATGCTTATGGCACCGAGGAGGGCCTAGAAGAACAGACTTTGGTTGAGCGCATTCAGGCCAAGGTGAATCAATGGCGGGGCATAGAGTTGCCACCGGCCGTAGGCGCAGGTTACGAGGACGAGGAAGAGGATGATTTGGAGGACGGTTATGCCGCCGTGCAAGGGCTCAATCCAGATCTCGATGCGGTCGAGTCAGAGCCCGAGGTCAACGGCGATGGCGTCGAAAAATCCACATCGCTATTTTCCTATGCCCTCTTGGCTTTCGTGGCACTCGGTTTGGTGTGGCAAAGCGGCTATCTGGCGCGGCCTTTGGATTTGATACCCGTCATGGCAGGCTATCCAACGGAGGGGGCGCTACCGTCCGCCGGTGTTCACGGCCAAGTAGAGGCCACCGCTGCGGAGAAGTCGGTTGCCCATCCCATAGACGTGCCCGAGGTGCAAGAAGAAGCCGTCACCGCGCAAGAGGAAACAATGGGCGCGCCTCCCGTCGAGAGCAAAGGCGCTTACGCGATACGCATTGGGGCATATCCCGCGAGCAGCCAATGGCTCATCCCCACCTTGCGACAAGTGCGCGATCAGGGGCAGGAAGCTTTTCTCAATCCCGCTGTCGTGGCCGGGGAGGAATGGAAACGGCTCATGATCGGCAGTTTCACTACCTGGGAAGGGGCCGAGGAGCACGCTCGGCAATTACAGGCGGGAGGGATGGTTGAAGATTTTACCGTTCTCTACTTGCCCTATGCTGTTGAGTTGGAGATATCGACGGACTTCGAAATGGCGCGCCAACGCGTCGACTCCTGGTTAAGGCGCGGCCAATCTACCTATGTTCAGGACATGGCCAGTGGCACATATCGCATCCTGGCTGGGGCTTTTGCCTCAGAAGAGGAGGCCCAGTCATTTCTTGCCAATGCCCTTCCCAGTGACGGGGCCGCTCAGGTCGTACTGCGTTAGTGCGATATGCTTTCCAAATCTTCCAATTCATTCACCGCCCTGAGTTCGCTCAACGGGCCTTTAATATTATTCATTGCCTGCTTCTGTCTGGCTATGGCGGCGCTGCTGGTGAGTATGTCTTTTATGGTGAATGCCGCCATTGTTGCCCAATTGGTGCCGGCCAAGCGCCACGTAGACTTTATCCACGCCATGGCGGAGGTGGCCAAACAATACCCGCAAGCGCGTTTTCTCATCGTCGGTGCCGATCCACACCCCCGGGGAGAGTACGGCCAATCGTTGCAGAACTTGGTGGACTGCTTGGGCTTGGGCGAGCAAATACATTTTATCGGCTTTTGCGCCGATATGGCGGCTATTATGGCGGCTATTATGGCGGGGCTTGACGTCGTCGTTTTGACATCTGCCAGCGAAGCATTCGGCCGGGTGCTGGTCGAGGCTATGTATTGCGGTTTGCCGGTTGTGGCCGCTGCGGTGGGCGGCGTTCCCCAAGTCGTAGAGCAAGATAAAAACGGTCTGATGGTGCCGCCGCAGCGGCCGGACTTGCTGGCCGCTGCCCTGCTCAAATTGGCCGAAGACGAGGCGTTGAGGCGCGAGTTGGGAGTGGCTGCCGCGGTCAGTGCACAAGAGTACAGTATGGAACGCATGATTGATAAAATAACCGTTCTCTATGAAGAATTGTTGCGGCAGAAAGGGGTTGGGGACCGGTGAATAGCAGGTGTATTAGGTCGTGGAGTATGGTGGTTTTGATGGCTGTGGGGGCTGTATCTGTCGGGCTAGAGGCGCAGGAAGAGTACGTGCAATTGCGCGGGGCGGTTCACATACATACTACGTTTAGCACCGGCAGAGAGACCGTTGAGGAGGTGGCCGGCCGCGCCGTGCATCACGGCTTGGATTTTGTCGTGATAACCGATGATGACCTACTCGAAGTAGAGTATGGTCTGCTGCTATTGCGCAATTTGACCTGGCCCTTTGTAGAGAACAGCCTGTTAGCCGCCGGTACGCTGGGCGACTATTTTGCCGAAATCCGCCGCGTAGATGCACTTTACCCCGAGCTAATAGCCATTGAGGGCGTTGAATCGGCGCCGTTCTATTATTGGGAAGTTGACCTGCGGCAGCGGCGCTGGACGGTGCACAACTGGGACAAGCACCTCCTGGCTGTTGGGTTGGACAGTGAAGAAGCCTATGCCAAATTGCCCATAGCGGGAGGGGAAGGCAGTAAGATTTGGCATTGGAGCAGCGCCTTGCTGTTGTGGCCATTGCTCGGTTTGCTCTACGCCCTGGCGGTGGGGCGCGGCCACCCGCCAGGGGTGCGCTGGCTGGTGGGTATAATTTCGGCGCTGTGCCTGGCCAATAATGCGCCGTTTAAAATACCCCTGTTCGACGCCTACAGCGGCGATCTGGGAGCGGCGCCCTACCAGTACTACATAGACTATGTCAACCACCACGGCGGCCTGGCGTTTTGGGCCCATCCGGCCGCCACGTCGCCGCTGCGGCCCCGGGCTTTGCTCGGCGGCCTGGCCCACACCATGAGCACGACCCCGGCGTACCCGGAGGATTTATTGGCGACGCGCGACTACGCGGGGTTTGCCGCCATTTACGGCGACCGCATGACCTTCACCGACCCGGGGGGCATCTGGGATCAGGCGCTGATTGAATATATAGAGGGCAAGCGGCAGCGGCCGGCGTGGGGGTATGGCGAAATTGATTACCATTTTCACAGCGAGGACGATCCCATCGACGACAAGGTAACGGTCGTGTTGGCGTACCAGAAGACGCGTCAGGGAATACTGGATGCACTGCGCCAGGGGCGCACCTACGCGACATGGGGCAGCGATGAAGGGCTCGTGCTCGATCAATTTACGGTGAAATCCGGTGGCACCAGTGCCGCGATAAGCGAGGAGATTGTGGTGCGTGGTAGCGCTGCCGTATCGGTGGATATAGGCAAGTTCAACGGGCGCAGTGAACAAATTCGCCTGCGCTTGATAAAGGCGGGCGCTACCGTCGTGGACATCAATGCGGAGACTCCGCTGAGCTTTAAGCACGAGGACGAAGGCATTCGCCCCGGGCAAAAGACGTATTATCGCCTCATTGCTACCGGCGACAAGGTGCGCCTCATTGCCAACCCCATTTTTATCTCTGGGGCGGTGCCGTGATTGTCGCCATATACCAACCACAATTCATGCCCTGGCTGGGGTATTTCGACAAGATGGACAGGGCGGATGCTTTTGCCCTGCTGGACAATGTGCAGTACAAGAAAAACGAATGGCAGAATCGCAATCGCATAAGAACGGCCCAGGGAAAACAGTGGTTGACAGTACCGGTGCGTTTTAAATTTCCGGCCCTCATCAACGAGGTGTCGATCAATAACGACGAAAACTGGCGCAATAAACACTGGCAGGCCCTGCGCACCAATTATGCCAAGGCGCCGCATTGGGCAAATTTTGGTGATTTTATAGAATCGTTTTACGCGCGCCAATGGGACATGCTGGCCGAGTTAAACCGGGCGTCGGTGCTCTGGCTCAAAGAGCAAATGGGTATAGACACACAACTGCATCTGGCGTCGCAGATGGAATTGAGCCAGGATCCCACTCAGCGCCTGGTCGACATATGTAAAATCACCGGGGGCACGACTTATTTGGCGGGTGCCGATGGTGCTAAATACATGCTGATGGAACGTTTTGCAGAAGCTGGCATTGAAGTTATCTTCCAGGAGTATGAGCATCCAACTTATCCGCAGATGTTCGATGCATTTGAAACGCATTTGTCGGCGCTCGATCTGCTGCTCAATTGCGGATCCGAAAGCCTGGTAATCGTGCGCCGCGGACGGCGTACTTAAATAAGTGAAATGGGAGGCAGGGCATGAACGTTTTGGCCATTGGTGCGCACCCAGACGATCTGGAAATAGGTTGCGCCGGCACCCTGATTCGCCACGCTCAAAAAGGCGATGATGTTTTTATGGCCGTTGTCACCGACAGCAGTATGGGCGGCGATTCGGCCGTCGGTATAAGGAACAACAGGACTCAGCCAAGATCATCGGCGCCCGGGATGTATTCTTTCTCGAATACCCAGATACTAGTTTTGAGTGCAACCGCGACTCGATTATGCGCGTTGAGGAAGTAATTAAAAAAGTGCAAGCCGACATAGTCTATACCCACTACGGCGAAGACACCCACCAGGACCACCGCAACATCGCCCGGGCGGTGGTGCCAGCGGCGCGTTCGGTGCCCAGTTTACTTTTTATTGAGGGGTTGTCTTCCCAGCATTTTAACCCATCCGTTTTTGTCGACATTGGCACGGTGATCCACCAGAAATTGGGAGCGCTTGAAGCCCACGCTTCCCAGGTGCAAAAAACCAATATTCAAAGTATGTCCATTATCGATATAGCGCGCTCGGCGGCCAATTTTCGCGGTATTCAGGGCCGGGTAACCTACGCCGAGGGTTTTTTGCCGGTGCGCTATTTTATCGACTTTGCCTGAAAGGTGAACGCCCCCATGAGTCAACTTGTCAAACAAAACGTGCCGATCAATGATTTGAATATCCAGTACGCCCAGATCAAAGATGAAATCGACGCGGCTATGGCTGAGGTGCTGGCCAATACATCGTTTATTCTCGGTCCCCAGGTCAGCTCCTTTGAACGGGCCTGGGCCGACTACAACGGCGTCAAACACTGCGTCGGCGTGAGCAATGGCACGGACGCGCTCAAAATCGCGTTGCGCGCCCTTGGTGTGGGCTCTGGAGATGAAGTGATTACGACTTCGTTTACTTTTGGGGCGACGATTGAGGCCATATGTGAATTGGGGGCGCGGCCCGTTTTTGTCGATATTGAACCCAATTACTTCACCATGAATGTAGAGGAGGTGGCGGCGCGCTGTTGCGATAAAACCAAGGTCATTATTCCCGTACATATATACGGCCATCCGGTGGATATGGAGCCGCTTGTGAAACTGGCCGAAGAGCGAGGCGTTGCCGTGGTGGAAGACGCCGCCCAGGCGCACGGGGCGCGCTACCGGGGACGGTTAGTGGGGGGACTGGGTCGGGTCGGCTGTTTCAGCTTTTACCCCGGCAAGAATCTGGGTGCTTACGGTGACGCCGGCGGCATTATTAGCGACGATGACGAACTAGTGTCGCGCATGCGTCAATTGCGCAACCACGGACAAGATCCAACACGCAAATTTTGGTACGACGAGTTGGGTTACAACCACCGCATGGACGGTTTGCAAGGTGCGGTATTGGGAGTGAAATTGCGCTATCTCGACGCGGGGAACGAGCGTCGCCGCCAGGTAGCCGCGGACTACGACGAGGCCATGGCCGATCTGGAACAGGTAAGGGTGCCGCAGGTAGCGGAATACGCTCACCACGTTTACCACCTCTACGTCATTCGCGTGCCCGATCGCGAGGTCCTGGGGGCCGCGCTCAAAGGGGAAGGCGTGATGACGGCCGTACAATATCCCCACCCCCTGCATTTGACGACGGCGTACGAATTTTTGGGCTACCGGGAGGGCGATCTGCCGGTGTGCGAGCAAGCTTGTCGCGAGATCATTTCTCTGCCCATGTTCCCGGATTTGGAGGATGAGCAGGTCAACTACGTCGTAGACTGCATCCGTCAATACTATGCATGAAGCACCTATTCCGCACTCGCGTCCAACCGTGGGGGAAGCGGAAGCCGAAGCGGTGAAGCAGGTGATCCTGGCGGGAAATTTGGCCCAGGGTGGGGAGGTAGAAGCTTTTGAAGAAGAGGTGGCCGCTTTTGTGGGCCGGCGCTATGCCGTGGCCGTGTCTTCGGGCTCGGCGGCATTGCACCTGGCCCTGTTGGCTTTGGGTGTGGGAAAAGGCGATGAGGTCGTCGTTCCTAGTTATGTGTGCACTGCCCTATTGCACGCTGTAAGCGCCACGGCGGCGCGTCCGCTGGTAGCCGACATCAACGCACAGACGCGCAATTTGGACTCCGCCTCTTGCCGGGCGCACAGCGGCGACCACTGTCGCGCTATTATTCTGCCCCACTCTGCCCCACATGTTTGGCTTGGCGGCCGATGTGGAAGCCTTTAGGGAATTGGGCGTTCCGCTCATTGAGGACTGCGCCATGAGTTTAGGCGCCACATTTGGTGGTCGCAAGGCGGGGGCGATGGGTGAGGTTGCCGTATGTTCGTTCTATGCTACCAAGGTGATAGCGACCGGCGGCGAAGGCGGCATGGTTTTGACCGATAAGGCGGAATTGGCACAAGAGGTGAGGGGCTTGCGCCAATACGATGGGTTGCTGACGGCTTTCTGGGTTATCGGCATTACCAATGCGGTCAATTTTTTAGACGGTATGGACGGCCTGGCAACAGGCATTGGCTGCATTGCCGCCGTATTTTTTGGCCTGGTTGCGCTGCAAAATAGCCACGATTTTATGGTATATCTGTCGTTGCCGCTGGTGGGTAATTGTTTGAGTTTCTTGCCCTATAATTTTCGCATTTAACAAGCCGGCCGCGATTTTTTTGGGTGATGCTGGAAATACGTTTTTAGGATTTATGCTAGCGTCGCTGGCCGTGTTAGGGGATTGGGCCGGCAATCACGCGGTGCGCTTGATTGTGCCGGTACTAATTTTGGGCGTGCCGATTTTTGATATCACATTTACCACATTTATGCGCATTAAGAACGGCTAGGTGCGCACTTTTAGGGAGTGGATTGAGTTTGCCGGCCGCGATCACATCCACCACCGCCTTGAGGATTTGCGCATTGGCCGCATTGGCGCGGTCTTGGTGATTTACTGCGTGACGATATGGTTGGGGCTATCGGCTTTGGCTCTCAAGAATACGACGGGGCTGAATGCCCTTTTGCAAGTTGGGCAGTCGATTATCGTTTTTTTACTTATGGGCTTTTTTATGGTTTTTGTACAGCGTCAATATGCAGAAATTGAGCAGGGGGCAGTCGACCGGGAATCCTGAAAGAGATGATTAAAGGCGGCGGGCGACTTCCCGATGGAGCGCCGCGGCCACAATGGGGCCTGTAAATTGCTCCAAAACGCGGGCCGGGGGGCATGGTGGATGTAGAGTTTATCGCCCAAGTGTTGGTTTTGAAATGGGGCAAGAGCAAAAGCAGTTGCGTTTAACTAGCACCCGTCAAGTTCTGCAAGAGATGGTGAGAATGCAGTTGCTCGCCGAGCCCCAAGGCCGTTTCTTAACTAGAGACATACGATTTATACCGGAGAGTGGAAAAGGGCCTGCGCTTGGCCAGCGAGCAGGCTCCCAATACCTTGCCGGAAGGCCGCGACCTGGTGCGTTTGGCGCGCAGTTTGGGAGTTGATAACGCGGCAGACCTGGGCGCAGAAGTGGGGGAGCGCATGCGGCAGACGCGGCATTTGTTCGACACATTACTGTCCAAATTAGCAAAGTGAGGATTTATCTATGAAGCAGTTGCCCATTGCAGTGCGCATCGCTCAGGTTGTCATGGGAGCTATATTCCTCCTAGCCGGTGGCGTCAAAGTGTGGGAGCCCGTGCTGTTCTATTGGGATTCTATTCCGTATACTCAGATATTGGGGTTGGGAGATGGCACCTGGGAGTGGGCTGTGCGGGCGGCTTTATTGCTGGCCCCTCTGGAGTGTGTGATTGGCCTGGCCTTGCTGGTCAACTGGCGCCCCAAAGTTGTCTTTCCCATAGCCACAGCTTTGATGTTTGGCTTTTTGGCAGTGACCACTTATGCCTGGAAACAGGGCACCCTGGTGACCAATTGCGGCTGTTTCGGCTCGCTGGTCGAGCGCACGCCGGGAGAGGCGGCCTTTGAAGACACCATTTTTCTAGCCTTGTTGATCTTTTCCTGGTGGGGGATAAAGAAGTGGGAACGGCCCGCCTGGCCGGTCGGCGGCAAGATAGTGGTGGGTGGATTGGTGCTTTCTCTAGTGGTGGGTGGGGCGCGCTTCTTCCCGCAAATGGATCGCATCGATGGGTCGGATTTGCAGCCGGGTATTCGGCTGGTCGGCTTGCCTTTGCAGGATTCGGACATCGATTTAATGAGCGGTGAATACTTGGTTGAACTCTTCAGCCCCAAGTGCGGCCACTGCCAACAAGCCGTGCCCAAAATGAACGCCCTGGCCGACAATAGCGATATGCCGCAAGTTGTTGCCCTGAGCCCTTTCCCTATGAGCAACCCCGCCATGGTAGAATTTAAGCGGCGGCTGGGGCCGCGGTACGCCATTGCTACTATTTCGCGCACCGATTTTTTTCGCCTCACGTCCGGGCATTCGTACCCGCGCCTGGCGTATGTGAGCAACGGCGAAGTACAAAAGGTATGGGAAGCCAATGCCATGCCCACGCCACGTGAAATGCAGGCTTATTTCGACTTGATAAAAGGGAGGTGACGATTGGGTGTTAAATGCTTAGTCGCCGTTTCTTCGGCGACTTTAAAATCTAAATTGAACGGCCAGCCACCAAGGAGGAAACTATGAGCGTCGCACAGCAAAGTAAGCTCGCTCTGCACGGCGGACCCAAGGCGGTGCAGAGCGATGCCGGAGATATGTTTACCTGGCCCATTATTACCCAAGAAGACGAAAACGCGGTATTGGAGGTATTGCGGCGAGGAGGCATGTCGGGTACTGATGTAACTAGGAAATTCGAAGAAGATTTAATGGCCTGGTTTGGCATGGACTACGCGCTGTGCCACAATACCGGAACTTCGTCCATCCAAAGCGCCATGTACGCCTGCGGCGTGCGCACCGGCGACGAGGTCATCTGCCAGAGCATGACCTTTTGGGGCTCGACGCTGCAAGTGTTTTCACTGGGCGGCACCGTAGTGTTTGGCGAGATCGACGCCGACACCCTAACGCTGGACCCGGCCGATATAGAGCATCGAATTACCGATCGCACCAAGGCCATCATCGTGGTGCACTACTGCGGCTATCCCACC